>DATFWL010000195.1:0-5429 GCA_035259385.1 Vicinamibacterales bacterium
GGTGCCCTTTCGGCTGACTCCGGAATCGACGTGACCTCGTCACGCACGATCGAGACGAGCGAATGCTGCTGCAGCGTCGAGGTGATCGCGTCGGAGAAGCGCTCGCGGTCGACCGCGAGGGCCGCGCCGGCGGGCACCCGGGTCGCGTCGGCGGCGCGCATGACGAGCGATCCGAGCCGACGCATCTCCTCCTTCAGCAGCCCGACCGCGTTATCGAGCTTGTCGCCGCGGAACGAGTTGCTGCAGACGAGCTCTGCGAGCTTGTCCGTCTTGTGCACGGCAGTCGGCCGCAACGGGCGCATCTCGTGCAGCGTCACGGGTACACCTCGCGACGCGATCTGCCACGCGGCTTCGGAGCCGGCGAGGCCGCCGCCGACGATTCGCACACGCATCAATGGACGGTCTTGGACGATGCTGATTTCCGGACGAGCCGCGGCTTCGCGGCAACTGTCTTGGCGGCGGTCGCCTTTCCGACGGCCGCCTTCCCGATCGTCTTGCCGATCGTTTTCGCGGCGGCGGCCTTCGAGCTGGTGGCCCTGGCTGCCGCCACCTTCGCCGCCGACAGTTTCGCGACCGGCACCTTCGGCGCGTGTGGCTTCACCGCCAGCGGCTTCGGCGCGGGCACCTTCGTGGCGTGCGGCTTCGCACTGATCGGCACCGGCTCCGCGGCGACGCCGCGCGCCGGGCGACGCCGGGCCGACCGGCCTCCGCGCCGTTCGCGTGGGGGCGCTCCGCGGCGCGCTTCAATCAGTGCCCGCGCCTCGTCGAGCGACAGCGTGGCGGGATCGCTCCCCTTCGGAATCGACGCGTTGGTCTCGCCGTCGGTGACGTACGGACCGTAGCGCCCTTCGAGCACCTGAATCGGCGCCGCGCCGTCCGCCGCTTCGATCTGACGGATGACGCGCTTGGCCATCTGCCGCCGGCCGCTGCGTTTCGGCTCCGCGAACAGCGCAAGCGCCCGCGCGAGATCGATCGTGAAGAGATCGTCGTCCGCGCCGAGCGAGCGGTAGTCGTCGCCGTGCTTCACATACGGACCGAAGCGGCCCAGGCCGGCGACAATCGGCTGCCCCGACTCAGGGTGCGGACCGAGATCGCGTGGCAGCTCGAGCAGCTTCAGCGCTTCTTCGAGCGTCACCGTGGACTCGGTCTGACCGCCGGTAAGAGACGAGCGCTTGGGCTTTTCCTTCGATCCCCTGTCCGGCGTCTCGCCGAGCTGGACGTAGGCACCAAAGCGGCCGTGGATGGCGTAGACGTTCAACCCCGTTTTCGGATCGACGCCCAGCGTTCGCGGTCCTTCGGCCTTCGCGCGAATCAGCGTTGTCGCTTTCTCGACGGTGAGATCGGCAGGGGCGACGTTCGGCGGCAGCGATGCGGTTCTGCCCGGCCCGCCGTCACCCTGCTGCAGAAATGGACCGTAGCGGCCGATGCGGACGCGAATCGCCTCGCCCGACTCGGCATCGACGCCGACGTCGATCAGCGGATAATCGGCGCGCTCCTCCGCCTGCTTCACCGCGTCCTCGAGGCCGCGATGATGTTTGTCGCCGCGATAGAACTGCTTGATGAAGTCGAGCCATTCGCGCTCGCCGCGCGAGATCTGGTCGAGATCCTCTTCCATTTCCGCGGTGAACTCGAGATCGATCAGATCGCCGAAGTGCCCGCGCAGCAGGCGCGTGACGGCAAACGCCGTGAAGCTCGGCACCAGCGCCTTGCCCTGGCGGAAGATGTAGCCGCGGCGCTCGATCGTGCCAATCGTGGCCGCGTAGGTCGATGGACGGCCGATACCCTGCCGCTCGAGCTCCTTGATCAGCGACGCCTCCGTATAGCGCGCCGGCGGCAGCGTGTCGTGACGCTTCGGGTCCAGCGTCAGCACCTGCACGCGCGCCTCGCCGCCGGAAGACGCGCGCTCGACGCGCTCGCCGACGGTGAGCTTCGGCAGCACCGTCTCCTGTTCTTCGAGCTCCGCGATTGGGTCGTCGCTGCCTTCGACGTAGGCGCGGCGGAAGCCGGCGAACTCGATCGCCTTGCCGGTCGCGGTGAAGACGGCATCCTCGCCGTTCGTGCCGCGGCCGGCGATCTCGACGGTCGTCCGCAGCACGCGCGCGTCCACCATCTGCGACGCCATCGTCCGCTTCCAGATCAGCTCGTACACGCGCGCGTCGTCGCGATCGAGCCCGAGCGTGGACGGGGTGGCGACGAAGTGTGAGGGCCGGATCGCTTCGTGGGCTTCCTGGGCGTTCTTGACCTTGGTTGCGTAGCGGCGCGGACCGTCGTAGTACTCGTTACCGAACAGGCTGCGAATCGCGGCGGCGGAATCGGCGAGCGCCCTGTCGCTGAGCGTCGTGGAATCGGTGCGGTGATAGGAGATGTGGCCGTCCTGGAACAGCCGCTGCGCCGCCTGCATCGTGCGCTCGGTCGAGAACCCGAGCTTGCGGCTCGCTTCCTGCGTGAGCGTGGAGGTCGTGAACGGCGGCGCCGGCCGCTCGACGCCCGGCCTCTCGTCGACGGCGGTGACGGTCCAGGGCAGGTTCGACAGCAGCGCGTCGACGAGCGCGGTGCTGTCGCTCTCGCTGAGCACGCGTGCGCCGCGCCCGGTGAACGCGCCTGACTGGTCGAAGTCTTTGCCGCTCGCCACGCGATCGGCGCCGAGCCGCGCCAGCGTGGCGGTGAATTCGCGGCCTTCCCCCGAGAGCCTCGCTTCGAGATCCCAGTACGTCGCCGCGCGGAACGCGAGGCGCTCTTCCTCGCGATCGACGATCAATCGCACCGCGACGCTCTGCACGCGCCCCGCGCTCAGGCCGGTCTGCACCTTCTTCCACAACACCGGCGAGATCGTGTAGCCGTACAGGCGATCGAGAATGCGCCGGCTCTCCTGCGCGCGCACCAGGTTCTCGTCGACGTCCTGTGCGTCCTTCACCGCCTGCGTGATCGCTTCCTCGGTGATCTCGTGAAAGACGATGCGCTTCACCGGCACTTTCGGCTTGAGGATCTCCTTGAGGTGCCAACTGATCGATTCGCCTTCGCGATCGGGGTCGGTCGCGAGATACACCTGCGTCGCGCCCCTCAGCGCCGTCTTCAACGCCTGAACGTACTTCCGCTTGTCGTTCGGCACGACGTAGTACGGCGTGAAGTCGCCTTCGGTGTCGACGCCGAGGCGTCCCCACTTCTTCTTGCGAATCTCGTCAGGGATCTCGTCAGCCGACTCCGGCAGATCGCGGACGTGGCCGTAGCTGGCCCGCACTTCGTAGCCGTCCTTCAAGATGCGCTCGATCGTCCGCGCCTTGGCTGGCGACTCGACGATCACCAGTGTCTTCGCCATTCCCATGTCACCCTAACACGGTTTGTCAACGCGGACGAAGCGGCCGCCGCCGACGCGCGCGACCGTACCCTGGAGTTCGAGCTCGAACAGCCGCGGTAGCAGCGCGGAGGTGCCGAGCCCCGATCGCGCGGCGATCGCATCGAGATCGCACGGTTCGCCCGGGGTCAGGCACGCGAGCACCGGGTCCGCCGGCACGCCACCCATGCGGACGCCGGCCGCGGCCGGCGCGCAGAGGCCAAGCTCCTCCAGAATATCGTCCGCAGACTCCACGATCTTTGCACCGTCGCGCAACAGCGCGTGCGCGCCCCGATTCCGGCCGGTGAGCACGTTGCCCGGCACCGCGAGGACGTCGCGTCCCTGCTCCAGCGCGCAGCGCGCCGTGATCAGCGATCCGCTCTTCTCGTTCGCCTCGACGACGACGACCGCGCGGGCGAGACCGCTGATGATCCGGTTGCGCAGCGGGAAGAAGAATTTATTCGGCGGCGTCCCCGGCACGAGCTCGCTGATCACCGCGCCGCACGCGTCGATCTGCGCGGCGAGCGACGCGTGCTCGCGCGGGTAGATCACATCGACGCCGGAGCCGAGCACGGCGACCGTGACGCCGCCCGCGCCGAGCGCGCCGCGGTGTGCAGCGGAATCGACGCCGCGTGCGAGCCCGCTGACGATCACGACGCCGCGTGACGCGAGATCGCCGGCAAGTTGGGTCGCGACCGACAGCGCGTAGGGCGACGCGGCGCGCGATCCGACGATCGCGGTGGCGACCGCGTTCAGCGCCGGCAGGCAACCGCGCGTCCAGATCACCGCTGGCGGATCGGCGATCGTCGTGAGCGCTTCCGGGTACGCTGGATCGCCCCACGCGGCGTTGAAAATGCCGCGCTGCTGCGCGCGCGAGAGGGCGTCGGCCGCGTCCGCGCGAAGCGTCGCCAGGCGGGACGTGTTGTCGGGCCACCGCGCGGCGAGGCGCACGAGCGCGCGCGTCGGCGAGTCGCCTTCGCGGAGCGCATCCGCGGCGAGCCGCCACATCCGGGGTGGCAGGAGCGAGAGCGCGACGAGATCGACGTCGGTCATGGCGCACCTCACCGCAGTGCGGCACGCCCCGAACGTACAAAAAGAGGCCTGAACCGCACGCAGGTCATCTGCGGCCCGACCTCTGGCCGGGAATTATAGGACAGCGCTCCGGCATTTCGTAACGAGGCGCGGCTCTGATCGTGCAATTTCGGCCGGATTCTTCAGTCGAGGCGTGGCATATCGCTTGCTCGGTTCGGCCGGAAGGTACGGTATAGTGACCTTGGAATTCCCCATGAACATCCGCGCGATCGCGATCGTCGCGTCGGCCGCGGTGCTGGTCACCGTGCCGGCGTCCGCTGACGCCAAGAAAGACGCGAAGTCCCAGGTCGAATTCGGGATCAGCGTCGCCCAGCGCGGGCTCTGGCGTGAAGCGATCTACCGTTGGGAAAAGGCGACTCAGATCGATCCGACCTACGCCGCCGCATACAACGATCTCGCGATCGGTTACGAGCACGAGGGACAGCTCGAGAAGGCGCGCAAGGCGTACGAGAAAGCGCTCGAGCTCGATCCGAACAATTCCCAGGTCCGCCAGAACTACGAGCTCTTCAAGGAAATCAATGATCGGACCGCTCAGAAAGACAAGTAGCGCGTTGCGGCGCCTGGTGCTGGCGTGCATCACGGCGATGCTGGCGGCGTTCGTGGCCGCGTGCGGCACCGACTATTTCGAGATTCCCATCGAGACCCCGATTCAGCCGAAACTCGACGTGTCACCGTTCCAGCGCGTGCTGGTGATCGGGTTCGTCGCCGGCGGCACCGACGACGTCGATGCGAATCAGGAGACGGTCCGCCTGCTCCGTAGCCAGCTGCGGACGAAGTCGTCGTTGCGGGTCATCGACGCCGACGTGCTGCCGCTCATCGAGATCGCCCGCGATCAGAGTCAGCAGGGCGGCAGCAGCGACGAGTCCAACGGGCCGCGCGGCGAGGGCGGCGCGCCGCCGCGCGCGGCGAACGGCAACGGCGATCGGCCGGTGCAGGGCGTGTCGCTGCCCGCCAATATCAAGGACGAGAAGGATCTCGAGCCGTACGAGCGGCTGTTCGCCAACAC
>DATFWL010000196.1:0-10231 GCA_035259385.1 Vicinamibacterales bacterium
GCGCCATCCGGCGTGAAGCGCATCAGTGACAACGCGGCGCTGTCAAAGTCCGGCGCGCCGTACCCGAGCCCGAGCAAGAACGAGCCGACCTTGTCGACGAGGCCGGGCTCCTGAAGGATGCGCGCGCCGGTCGCCACGAGCAGGTTCCCGTCGCGTTCTTGCAGAAGCCATCCCGCACTCGAAGGCAGCGCGGGGACGGTCCCCGAGTCGCGGACGCCTTGCCCGCCGACGGCGCCGGAGGTCGAGGCGACGGCCAGCATCATCACCCCGAACACCCAGCGGAACCGCCGGGCCATGCGGCGTGCGCCGGCGAGCGCGGCAAAAGAGGATTCGCGGGACACTTGGAAATTCGGATTCACGGGGACATTCTAGGACGCCCCGCGTCCTGCCGAGCTGGAAGCGATGCAGGATTGGACGCCATTCCGCCGCCCATGAGGACAGCCGCGCCGAGCGCGTCGTCGATTCTGTGGCCGCTCCGCGTCCGAACTGTCACTGTGTTCACCCCTGCCGAACGACTTTGATACTGAAGGCCGCCGTGCCAAGCGTCCGCCACAGGGCGAGCCAGAGCGGCATGTAGCTCTCCGTTGCGCGCGCGGCCGACCCGAGCTGCGGGTTCACCATGACCTCGGAGTTCACGGTATTCAGTGTCTTGACCACCCTGGTCTGCGGAAAGGCGTTCTGGACTTGCTGACCGAGCGACTGAGGTCCGGGATCGTCTGGCGGCAGCACGTTGGCCACGTCAATGAGGACACTCCGATGTTCATCTCTCACCGCCTACGCAGACCAGGCATGACTGCCGCCGTCCACTCGAAGAATTGCGCCACTGATGTACGACGCGTGCGGGCTACCGTCCCAAAGATCCCCCGTTCGCCGTCGCGAACGTCGCGATTCGGAAAGGTGCGCCACTGCGCCCATTCGTCGCCGAACATCGGCCTCAGGATGGCTTCCTTCGCGAGATCATCTCGTTCAATCGCATCACGGACCCCCTGGATCGAGAGGACGGGTACGCCTTCACTTCCATCGAGGAGCGCGGTCAAGCCGCCGTAGTGATCGGGATGCCATGAGCGTTGCTTCCGCGTCAAGCCGCACACACAGGGCAATTCAGCGATGACCGTGTTTGTCTGAGCTCACTGTGGCGCAGTCTCCCGCCCACATACGCGGTCCACAAAGACGCGCCAAGAGCGACGAGCGCAAGCACGAGAACTGCCGTCCGTCCCCACGCAGGCAGCGTGGATGTCTTCCGTGAGGACGACAGCATGGCAGCTGACAACCCACCCAGGGTGACGAGAATCGCAAGCGTGAAGATGCCGGCCAGCCGATGTCGGCTCAGGGTGTCAGCATCGAGCCAGGTGGCGTCTGCGAGGATGTTTGCCGATACCAGCCCGCTTCCGGCGACGAGCACCACGATGACACCCATGGCGACGAAGATGCGCAAACTGGCCCGCAGTGCGGCGTCGGAGGACCGCTTCAATCCCGCGACAAGGAATGCCAGACCAAAGACAAGTCCCACAACCGGAACGTGGTTGAGAAACAAATGCACTTCCACGGGTGCGACAGCGATGAAGCCCGTCCTGAACATGACGCGCCATGTCCGTTACCGATTTGCGAGAAACGCTCTTGCGACTTCCAGCGCCGGGCGCTCGGAATCGGCAGTCGCCGTCTGCGCCACGAGCCGGCTGTAGAAGCCCTTCGCCTTTGGCAAATCTCTTACGCGCTCGGCTGCTCGTGCTGCGCCGAAGAGCGTCCAGAAGCGATTGGGTTCGCGTGTCAGCGAGGCCTCGAACGCCTGCAGCGCCTGGGCAGGCTCACTCATCTCCATCAGCAGGTCCGCCAGCAGCTCACGGGCGGTAATAGGATGCCCCGGCGTGACCGGATCCGTCTCTGTAGAGTCTTCGCGGTCGGCCGCGGCGCGCAGCATTCGCACAGCTTCGCCGCGTCGACCTTGTGCATACGCAATCCAGGCCTCCACCATCTGTTGATGGATCTGAATCTGAGATACCCAGTAGTCCTGCCACGTACCCTCGCTATTCGCTTTGATCAAGTTGCCGCGCAGTTCCTGCAAGCGATCGAGATCCGTGCTTGCGGCAGCGATGCTGCCGCTCCTCGCCGCGCCAAGGGCGCGAGCAAATACCAGAGTTGCTTCGGCGTGCGGGAAACGGCTCCAATCGAATTCGCTGTGCGGCAGCGTGAGCGACGCCGCTTCGCTCCACTGCCGGCGTTCGATCGCGTAACGGGCAGGCATCGCAGCCATCGCATAGGCGTCGAGAATGTGTGGGACGATTGTGATTCTCGCCGCTTCATCGACGACGCGCCTGGCCGCTGCGTCCTGCCCCGTCTGCAAGTAACTGTGGACGAGAAAATCCATGGCGTGCGGTTTGAAGAACAGATCCTCGACGGACGCGCCGGCGCGGTTGGTGTCGATCGATTCCTGCCACAGCCCCAGCCGAACGTAGATGTGAGCCGGGAATTGACGCGCATGTGGCGACGAAGGCGCAACGGCGGCCAGACGGCGAGCGGCTGCGAGGCCACGCGAGGCGAGCGCAGCGTTGTCGTACGCGTGGAGCAGGTAGTGAAGCACCCCGGGGTGATTCGGCAGCTCCAGCCGCAGCTTTTCGAGAATGGCGGCCGCCCTGCGCTGGTAGGCGAACGTCAAGTCGGTCGGCGACCCAAGGGCGGACAGCGCATACGCGTAGAAGATCTCGGCCTCACGATCATCGGGATACTTGCGATGGAGCTGCTCCAGGGCATCGGCGTAGGCACGGGTACGCGCGGCGTAGTCGATCGTGTCCGCACCTCTGTAGAACACGTCGATAGCGGCAATGTAATCGCGCTCGCGCGGCGTCTTTCCGCCGACGGCTTTGGCTTTATCGACTGCCGCTGAACCCTGTAACGCCATGGGGCCCGGCCGTCCACCGTACAGGCTTCCGATTGCAGTCGCCGCAACACCCCAATACGCCATGGCGCAGTCGGGGTCTTCTCCGGCAACGGCCATAAAAGTCTTGGCTGCCTCGGGAAACGAAAAGGTGTGCAGCATCGCCAGCGCCAGGTCGAACTTCTTCTGAACGCCCGCGTTGCAGGTAACCGGAAAGTGGACTGCTCCGAATTGCTCCTGGGCGCTCACCCACGCTGCCTCAGGTGCGTTCACGGCGACGCAGAGGACGGCAATCACTGCGCTGAGCCGCAGCCGTCGAACGCGTGTCAACATCCGTTCACGAAAAACGACGGCCAAGGAACGATCGAACTGGCGCATGATTGGTCCTCCAGACAACGAGCGAGCGATGGCCTTCCAAGGCGCGTCATCACGGATGTGGCCGCGAGGTCGAGAAAATGGGCGGTGGTGGGCGACTCTCACGGTCCAACGTTAGCGCCGACCGACGCACGGTTCCGCGACTTAAGTCGCACAAATTCCGGAGTGGTGGATGGACGTCCCGAGGATCAGGACGAAGTCCACGCCGTCGCGATGCACGGCCTCCGCTGTCGGATACCCTACGAAACCGACAACAATCGACTTTGACCAGACAGCTCCGCGATAATGAGGACATGACGACCGAGCGCAGCAAGGTCGAGCTGAGTGCGCACGACCTCCGAGTGGTCGCTCGCTATGCCGCAGAGAGCGCCCGGGAGTCACTGTCTATCTTCGAGGAAACTTACCCGGGCGACCGACGGCCTCGTCTGGCCGTCGAAGCGGCGTGGACTTTCGCAGAAGGCGCTAAGCGGACGAAGGTACAGCGAACGAGCGCGTTGGCGGCGCACAAAGCTGCGCGGGAGGCGACGAACGAGGCCGCTCAGCAAGCGGCACATGCCGCCGGCGCTGCCGCGGCCGCGGCCTACCTGCACCCTCTCGCGAAATCAACCCAGATCAGACATATTTTGGGCGCCGCAGCGCACGCAGCACGTGCGGCGGAGCTGGCCGCGGGCGGGGATCAAAGTGTTGGAGCGCAGCGAATTGAGCAGGCGCGCCAGCGAGCGACGCCTGCTCTTGTTGCAGTGCTCAGGCGGTACCCCGCCGCCCCGTCGACTGGAACCCGTGTGGCTCAACTGATGAGAGCCTTGGACACTTCACTGCGATCACTCTACGATGGTCGCAATCGATCGAGAAATGGATCTTGAAGCCCGCTGTGAAGTGCTGAAGTCGAGTGCCTATTTCCGCGCCCTGCCTGTGGAGCGTGTGAAGGAACTCGCGACAATGCTTCGTGTGCACAAGTACAAACGCGGAGACGTGATCTTCCGTAAAGGAGATCGGTCGGACGGTCTGTGTGTCGTCATGAGCGGTAGTGTCCGCACAGTGATTGGCTCGTCCGACGGGCGCCAGCAGGTGTTGAAGGTCTTTGGACAGGGTCGGACGTTTGGCGACGTCTCGGTATTTGATGACGACGTGCATCCCGCCGACGCCATGGCCATCGTTGACAGCGAGATTGCAGTGGTGCCTCGGGCACAATTGCTCGATCTTCTACGGTCCAACCCTGAAGCAGCAATCGACGTGATTCGGCTCTTCGCGACGCGGCTTCGAGCGTACAAACAGGTCGTTGAAGATCTAGCGCTACGTTCGGTTGTCGCGCGGGTGGCTCGATTGCTCGTCGACCGCGCACGGGGCGCCGAGATCCTCGTGGAGGAGTCCGCGAATCTCGAAAACGCCTACACGCAGGATGACATAGCCACCATGGTGGGCTCGGTCAGGGAAGTCGTGCAACGGGCACTCAAGACGCTGGAACGCGCCGAATTGATCGAGACGAGGCGTGGCCGAGTTCATGTCGTCGATGTTGACGCGCTCGACGGCTGGACGGCGAACGGGGACGAGGGAGGGCTCAACCCGAATCGCGAGGGTCTTCAACCCACGACTCCCGTCTGACCAACACTGGACCAGCAAGAGCGCTCGTTCGAACTTCTTCTGAACGCCGACGGCCGATGAACGATCGAACTGGCGCATGATTGGTCCTCCAGACAACAGAGCGATCGGTCGCCCCGAACGATCTTGCAGCAGGGCTGTGACGGTCGCGCGGTTGCGATTCCGCAGCGGCAGAAGCGGTGTCATGTTCCACCCGCCGTTCCCGAATCGCGCGTCGAGCGCCCGCCGGTCGCGACGAGCAGGTTCCCGTCGCGTTCTTGCAGAAGCCATCCGGCACTCGTAGGCAGCGCGGGGAGGGTCCCCGAGTCGCGGACGCCTTGCCCGCCGACGCGCCGGAGGTCGAGGCGACGCCCAGCATCATCAGCCCGAACAGCCAGCGGAACCGCCAGGCCATGCGGCTCGGATTCACAGGGGACATTCTAGGACGCCTCGCATCGTGCCGAGCCAGAAGCGGATGAAGAATGTGCCGTTCGTGACCGGCTGGGAGGCAGGGATTCGGTCCCGCTGGCGAGGAGCGACGCGAATCGCCGCGACATACGCGCGGACGCGATTGCTGTTTGCATCGAGGTTGTGTGGGCCATGACGGTCACCCGTGGCGCGCGCCAGTCGGGCACGCCGCACATCAGGCATCGCGGACCGGCAACCAGCGGCGCTACAATATGGCCGACTGTTGCAATGACGAAGCGACGCGAACGATCGACGGGATCCTCGAAAGGTGAAAGGGTCACAGCCGACGCCCGATTCGCGGCCGTCGTCTCGGCCTTAGCCGGAAAGCGCGACGTCACCCGCGAGTCGCGACAAGGGTTCGGCTCGGGCGCGTTGAAAGTGAACGGCAAGATCTTCGCGATGATGACGCCCCGCAACGAATTCGTCGTGAAGATCCCAAAAGCGCGCGTCGACGAACTCGTTAACGATGGCATCGGCGAGCGCTTCGAGCCGGGCCCGGGCCGGATTATGAAAGAGTGGCTGGCACTCGGTGGCCATCCGGAACGCTGGATCGATCTCGCGAAAGAAGGCTATCAGTTCGTGAAGGGCCAGCGCTGAGACATCAGCATCGACTACCAGACCAGCTGACCGTTATACGTAACCTCACCACGATCTGCGCGGGCTGACATCGGGCACGGCAGTGCCGATGATGCTGCGAATTCCGTCTGCGCGGGCGTGGGGCGCAAACGATAGTGCAGCTGGCGCGCGACCTCGCTCCGTTTCGTTCACTGCCGCCCACCCGAGTCCTCGCGATTCTCCCCTCGTCGTGGAGACAATGTGGAGACGGGCGAGATCGTCAACTTAGTCTCGCTGTCCGGCATGTCAAGGATGATCTCCTCTGTAAGAGCACTTGACCCGAGGATTCCAGTCGGCAGAGAGCCCGGACGGGTTCGCTGCAAGAGTTTCTTAACTCTTAACAATTACTTCGCCTTCAAAGGCCCGGCGACTTTGTAAGTAATGAAGATGATGCCGGACGGAAGCGCTCTTGCGTCGACAAGCTCGAATGAGCGTGGCGGGGTTCCCTCCGCAAAGAAGCGCTTCCCCATGCCCAACAGGACCGGATAGACGATCAGCAGGACTTCATCCGCAAGCCCATGTTCGAGCAGCGTCGATGTCAGCGTGGAGCTACCCCAGAGGATAAGGTCCGGGCCGTCCTGCGACTTGATGCGGCGAATGCCCTCGACGATGTCCGGTCCAAGACCCTCGAACGGGCCCCATTCAAGACTCTCAGGACGGTGGGTAGCGACATATTTCGTTGCCGCATTGAGGCCGTCCGCCATCGGACTGCTCGGCGCTTTTGGCCAGTAGCCCGACCAGATATCGTAGGTGCGACGGCCAAGCAGCAGATCGAAGCTCTCGCCATGCGCGGCGAGGACTGCGTCCAGGCCAGCGGGGGTCCGATAGGGCGTGGTCCAGCCGCCGTAGGGGAAATCGTCGTTATCGGCGGAGTGCTGGATCACGCCGTCCAGCGAGATGTGTTCGATGATTTTGAGCTTTCTCATGTGAGTCTCTGTGTTCCGGGGTTGGAGTTTTCATGGGCTGAAGTGAGCCGCCCCTCAAGAATCGCTGATCGCTTCGATCGACGCCTCGGGCACGCGCAGTGCGCGCGACGGTCGATATTAAGGTGCAAACGCCTTCTTCAGACCAAGCGCACGAAGTCGCGACGCCAACGTGTTCGGATTGATTCCTAGCAACGCCGCGGCACCGTTCTCGCCGGAGACCTTTCCACCAGCCGCCTTCAGAGCGGTCAGTAAGTTCTCGCATTCTAAACGACGCCACTCCCTCTCCGTGCGGTACGAGCGTTCAGGTTCCTTGGCACCACTCCGCCTTCTCGAGGATGCGCAGGTGGCGCGAGACCCCGGACTGGTGGATCTCCATGCCGGCGACGAGGTCGTTGACCGCTTGCTCGCCGCCGATCAGCGCCTCCACGATCTGAAGGCGGCTCGGGTCGGCGAGGATCTGGAAGATGGCGGGCTGGATGCCTGTGCATATGCACTATCGCACATATGCATCGCGGTCTCACGAGCCGCGTTGCTGATCGCGGAACCGACACACCGAACAGGCCGTAGTTCAGGACATGAATGATCGAGTGCCCGGACGGCGCGGGTCGTATGGGATCGACGCGCCTTATCTGCTGGTCGTTCCAGCCGTGCTCATTCTGTGGAATCTGATCGACGCGATCGTGAATCACCGGGTCGTGTCCTTCGTGGTCGTCATCATCCTTATCGCGTCGGTCTGCTCGGGTTTCTACACGTCACGCCGAGGCAAGTTTATCGTCTGGTCGAAGCTGCTCGATTCCGTCCCATTGCGCGGAGACGAGCGTGTTCTCGATCTCGGGTGCGGCCGCGGCGCGGTGCTGCTGATGGCAGCCGAACGGCTTCACACAGGGCGCGCGGTCGGCGTCGACCTATGGCACCGGAGTGATCAATCTGGTAACTCGCCAAAAGCCACGCGCAGGAATGCGGACGCAGAAGGCGTCGCCGACCGAGTCGACCTGTACACGGCCGACATCACCAAGCTTCCGTTTGCGAATGACTGCTTCGACGTTGTCCTCTCCAATGTGGCCATTCACAACGTGAAGGGCGCGCAGCAGCGCGACGCTGCGATAGACGAGGCCTTGCGCGTCCTGCGTCCGAATGGCCGCCTGATGATTGCCGATATCTTCCGCACCGACCGCTACGCGAAGCGTCTGCGAGCGCGACAAGTCCGTGACCTGGAACGGTGCGCCCTCGGGTGGCGGATGTGGTGGAGCGGGCCCTGGGTGCGTACCATGCTCGTCACCGCGACCAAATCGCAGTCGGCGCATGACGATTGACGCTCAGAATTCAGGTAATTGCGGTCCGCGCGGAACTGCGTCGACCCTCGGGGTTGGAAGGTTGCACGGAGACGATGTTCTGAACTGGTGCCTGCATCAGCCACGGCGGCGGCGGTTACCGTGACTGATGCTGTCTCATCTGCAACAACGCCGCGAATCCAACGGCGAATGGGAATAGCAGCCACAACGACTGCCTTCGATATTTCGCGTACAGCGCACGGCGGTCGCACGCTTCGTCGGCGATCGCCGCCTCGACGGCAGATCGGCGCACAAGCTCGATTGCATGAATGAGCAAGGGAATGTAATTGACGCCCAAGCCGATAAGTGCGATGCCAAACGCGGTCATTCCCAGCGATTGACTCCGGAGCACTGTGAGAACACCGAGGGCCGGGGCGCCCAGCACGCCAACGGCGAACTCGGGGATGATGATCCTCGGACCGAGCCCCGAGAGATCAACCGCTGCGAGACGCCGCACATTCACCATGACGCTCCACAATCCTCGCCGCTGCACGACGCACGCTGCATGCGACGCCGCATGGACCAACGCACCTGAGACATGCGCCGGCCGACAGATCACATGATTTCACCGCCGTAGGGCGTCGATAAGTCATGCTCGCCACGGGCCCGCGATTGCGCTGACCGGATCAAGGAACGACGTTGTGTTCGCGTCCGGCTTCGCCCGGCGCACGGAGAAGTCGCTCAACGAACGCGATGCGGGGCCGGCTGGGCTGACTCGCCGACGTATGACGACGCCGCTCACTCTGCGGACTGAGGCAGCGGTGAGCCGTCGAAAAACCGACGCAGTTCTCGTCCGATGAGGTCGGGCCGTCCATCGTTTTCCGGTCCATCGTGTCCGAGTCCCTGAAACGTTTTCCGTTGGATGTGCGGCAACGTCGCCGCCATTCGGTCGAGGGCGTGGTTCAGAAACGCCGGACTCTTGTCTCCGCCCAATAGAAGCACTGGAATGGAGAGCGAACGGTAGTCCTCGAGTGTGTCGCTCATTTCTTCGACGATGTGCATATCGAAGCGCTGTGTGGGGACGAGCGACCGTATCGTGACGTGGTCCTCGCTTGAGTCGCCCTGCATCTTCATGATCAGAGCCAGGAACGGGATCGCGACAATCCGGGGGAGCTTGTTGAAGATCGGCTCAACGCCGATGCCTTTCATGGCGGTCACAGCGGCGGCCGCCAGTCTTCCTGTTGCCAGTTCGCGGCTGTATTGCGGGACCCAGCTCGTTGGGACGGAGCGCTGGACGGAAAATGGCGGCTCGTAGAGGGCCGCCTTCTGGATCGCCGGCGTTGTCGCCGCAGCTTTGAGCGCAACGAGCGCACCGGAGCTGAGGCCAAAAATGTTGCGCGCGCCGGTGTCCGCAACGATGGCCTGAACGTCCTCGACCTCGCGCTGAACACTGAACCTGTCGCCCGCCGGACCGCTCAAACCTCTTCCGCGTCTATCGGGCAGGGAGACGGTGAATGTTTCGGAGAGAGACTCGCCCAGCTTCAGAAGGTCCTGGGACGATTTCATGCCGCCGTGCAGAAGCAGCAGTCCTGGACCATGTCCGATGTGGCGGTAACCGATGCTCGTTCCATCCTTGGACGTCACTAAGTGCTTTGCGTAGGATGTGGGCATGTAGTTGGACTTTGGTGGAAACCGCCATCAGGCAAGCGGCGGAAATCAGCGGGCGCCTGACGGTAGCGGAGCACCAGTCGCCGACAGCGTACCACCGTGTCCTGTTCCCGCACCTCGATCGGCTTGAATCCGCGCGCGTCAAAAATGCGGAGACCGTACGTCTTCGGGTTGCGTCTGCGCTCGCGCAGATGCGCGGTGCTCGCGGTGTACAAACTCAGGATACAGCCCGGATGACACAAAAACCCGATCGGAGCGTGGAGAATCGTGGAGACCGGGGAAAGACACGAGTTTTTTGAAAGAGAAGTGGCTGGGAGGCAGGGATTCGGTCCCGCTGGCGATGAGCGAAGCGAATCGCCGCGCGACCCCGAACGCGGCCGACCAGTCACGAACGAGGCCGAAGGCCGAGTGAAGTGGCTGGGAGGCAGGGATTCGAACCCCGATAACGTGGTCCAGAG
>DATFWL010000197.1:0-4852 GCA_035259385.1 Vicinamibacterales bacterium
CGGCGCGGAGGCAGCTCCGCGCTGCGGAATCCGGCGGTTGTCAGCCTGTTTGGTGCCGGCGCTCAGCTGAGTTCTTGCGCGAGTCCGATGAGAAGCCCTTCAGGCCCGCGGATGTAGCAGAGACGATACGCGTCCTTATACTGGACAACTTCGCCCACCAGCTGCGCGCCGCGCCGGCGGAGCCTGTCGAGCGTCGCGTCGATGTCGTCAACGGCGAACATGACGCGTAGGTAGCCGAGAGCGTTCACCGGGGCGTTCCGGTGATCCGCGACGACAGCCGGCGTGAGAAACCGGGAGAGCTCCAATCGGCCGTGGCCGTCCGGCGTGCGCATCATGGCAATCTCGACGCGCTGATCTCCCAGTCCCGTGACACGTCCGGCCCACTCGCCTTCGATCGTGGCACGCCCTTCGAGCTGGAGACCGAGCTCGCGAAAGAAATCAATCGTCGCTGTGAGGTCATCGACGACGATACCCACGTTGTCCATCCGTTTAAGCGCCATCTTTTCAATCTACAAGTTGGCGTTCATTCTGCCAATCGACCGCGGGGTGATCTTGGCAGTGCGGGCATGCGAATCGAGACAGCGAGACGGAACTGTTGCAGGCTGTTCACGAGTTGCTGCGCTTACCAGATCACCGAGCATTACGCCGGCGATTCGCTATACGTGACGCAGTGACGTACGACACAGCACGCGTCGGTGCGTGTGCATCTAAATTACATTTCGTTTTGTGTCAGAACTGTGTCACATACCCCCCGAAACCCTGGGACAACACTGTGATTTACGGGGACACGCCGACGCAGATCGTTGTTGCGGGAAGTCGTTGATCGGAACTGCTTTGGTGCGATTTGGTGTGCGTCAGTGCGCGTGAAGCGATCCGATTTCCAAGCGTGCTCGATCGACCACTCCGACATCTCTCCGCTTTAGAATCAATAACTTTCGCGCGGTCGAAAATGATTATCTCAGAGATTGTGATACATCTCCTAATCTTTCGAAACCGCTTACGGCCATTTGCTCGAGCTGGATTCGATCGCTGGCCTTCTCAGAAGGACAACCGGATTCCTCCATTGATCACACGGCCATCGAGTGGCGCCCAGGCGTCGACGGTCCATCGACCGTCCACCGCCTGAAACGGTCGCACTAGCGGATCGAATCGAGTCTGACGAACGCCGCCGAGATTCTCGGCGTTGACGAAGAGCCGGACGCGACCAAAGCGGCGCTCGATCAATCCACCGAACAGCACGTACGGTTCGCTCTGCGAGCGGTACGGATTGTCCTCGAGCCGCTGCACACCCGTGAAGTACGCTTCGACACCGATCCTTCCGCGCTGCTCCTTCTCCCACATGCCGACGATTCCAGCGCTGCCTCGGCGTGAGTGGAATGTCACCGCGATCCGCGCCGACGCCCTCCTGCGAGCGCACATAGGTGTACGTACCCGTGAGGCTGAACGGCGCGCGACGGATCGTCGCGACCGTGTCGAGTCCCGTATTGAGCGTCGACTCGGCCAACGTTGAAAGCGTGTATGTGGCGCGATCGACCACGGCCGGACCATGCACCTCATATCGGAAGAACGTTGCCGTCAGTGTTAATGGACCCTGCACCCGCGTGAGGTCGAATGATCCGCTCTGACCGCGCCCGGCCCCGAGCGGTGTATCTATCGTGAGCCGCGCGAGTCCGGCAGCCTCGGTCTCTTCGGTCAGTGCCGTCGGCGCAAAGAATCCGCTGCCGATCGACAGCCGGCTTGTCCACGCACCGCTGCGGAGCAGGGCTGAGACCCGCGGACTCACGAATGTGCCGAATACATTGTGGAAGTCGACGCGTCCGCTGACCGAGAGCGTCAGCCAGCGCTGTACGTCGATGTCATCCTGTAGGAACACGCCCGGAACGTTGTGGCGGTACGCGAAGCGTGGCTGATCGCGTGGATCGAGTGTCGACCGCTCGAACGCCACGCCCCCGACCCACGTTTGTCGTGGTGCCGTGCCGCGCAGGGCGAGCTCGGTGAAGAACGTATCTTGAACATCGCGCTCGCGACCTTCGCCGCGCAAATAATCTTCGTCTTTGCGTGTCGCCGACACGCGCGCGGTCAACACGTACCGCTCTGCGACCGGCGTTTGCGCGACCAGCCCGCCGTCGAATCGTGTCGTATCGAGCGATTCCGGATACGGCGCACCGGTTTGCGACAACACAGCCCCTGGCATTGTTCCGCCTCGCCGCTGCTCCCACATCGCGCCGCCGGTCGCGAACAGCGAGCGTCCGGCACCATCATTCCAAAAGACCCGCGGACGCACAACGGCTCTCGAGTAGCCGGCCAGATCCGCCCAGCCGCCGTCGTCGATATCGTTCCGTTCTTGCCAGTGTCCGCCGACTAAGACCGTTCCGCTCCACCGCTCGGTGAAGGGCTGCGCGGCGAAGAGCGTCGCGTCGGTGCCCCCACGTGTGGTTCTGTTGGCCAGCGCCTCACGGGCCGGCTCCTTCGTCGGCCGACGCGAGATCAGATCGACGACGCCGCCGAGCGCCCCGGCCGTATAGGGCCGAGGCGACGCCTTTGATCACTTCCACTTGTCCGAGGTCCGTGGGCGGAATCTGAGCGGGCCGAGCCCGCCGACGTCGGTGCCAAAGAACGGCAGACCGTCGGACAAGAACCGCGTATATCGCCCCCGCATACCCTGAACCCGGACACTCGCGGCGCCCAGTGACGGTGACGTTGCCTGAACACGTAGGCCGCCCATTTCGTTCAGCATCATCACGATGTCGCCCGGCGTCATGAGCTGTTTTTCTTCGATTTCTTCGGCGTCCAGCTCCTCGACGCGCATCGGCTGATCTTCGATGCGCTTGTCGGTGCGCGTCGCGGAGACGGTCACGTGCTCTTCAATCGCGCTCTGTCGCTCGAGTGTGATCGGGATCTCCTGGGACCGACCCAGCACGGCCGTCGCCGTGATCGTCACCGGATTGAAACCCTCCTTCACAATGGTGATGTCCACCGGACCAGGCGCTAGGCGCAGTGTCGTTCGACCCTCGGCATTAGTGTGTGTCGTGTTTCCGGCAACGATGACTTGTGCTTGCGCGAGCGGGCCGCTGTCCGCGCGAACGACGACGTGTATTTCGGCAAACGGTTGCGCGCTCGCGGCCGGCTGCTGCACGGCCGCGGCCTGCGCCCCGGCCGTCGCGAACACACATGTGAGGGCGACCCCGACCAGCTGGGAACGAGACATGGTTCTCCTCCGAACGTAGTGGCGGATAAAACGGTTCGTGAGCGACTACGTCAGAGCGCCTTGGGAACGTGGAGGATGTCGGCGTGAGCCCCGACGGGCAGCGAGGGCGAGGGCATGAATGCGAGCGGAAGCAGCGGAAGCGAGGCCGCTGCGGTATCAGGAGGAATCGTCTGCTCGATCGACGCGGCACAGCAGGCGCACGTGCATCGCACGCAAAACGCCGGACAGCCGCTGTCGGGTGCGGATTCGGTGGCACCGATCGGGCAGCTCTCCGGAACAATCAGTGAGCTGATGCCGCTCGCATCGCCGATAAGCACGGCGAGCGCGGCGATGAACAACACCCGGCGCATCGCCCTCAATATAGCACCCGAACCTCACGCTACACTGACCGGGTGGGAATGCTCACATTGTTCGGGGTGGCTTCGGTCTCGTTGATGCTGATCGCGTACGCACTCGAAGAGCGTTCGCCGATGTTCGTGCTGCTGTTCGCCGGTGCGTGCGCCGCATCCTCGGTCTACGGGTTCCTCGTCGGCGCATGGCCGTTCGGCATCGTCGAGGCCGTGTGGACTGCGGTCGCCATTCGTCGATGGCGGATTCGTGCCGGCGACAGCGACCACGGGATGACAAGACCCATCGCCTGTGACATGACCGCATTGTCTCCGGCCGAACGGCAACGATACGACGCGTTGCGGCGCCTGGTGCTCGACTCCGTCGATGAAGTCACAAGCAGCGCCACCGAGTTTCATCTCCGCGTGGGCCGTGCGGCGTCACCGTCCGAGGTGACCGAGTGGATGGCGCTCGAGCGCCGATGCTGCCCATTTCTGACGCTTCAGCTCGCCTTCAGAGACGATGGAACGACGTGGGTCTATCTCGGCGGGAGCGCTGCGATCAAGGCGTTCCTCGCAGACGAGTTCAGGGAATTCGTCACGATCTAACCGCCGTATTCGAAGATGGATGTCACTGATGCCGTCCATCGGTTCGTCACCGATGAGCAGCTTCACCGAACGAGAGGCGAATGCGTTAAGGCCTTCATCGTACCGCCGCGACTGAACGCAAGTGCAACACCAACTGCCAGCGTACTGGTGCAGGCAAATAGCTGAATGTCGGCATCCCTGCTCGCGTATCTCCGCTGGTGATCTTCCAGAACAGGGCGCCATCCGACTGCGCCTGTACGCGTCGAGACAACAGATTGGGTGCGCGGCTGGTTCCCTGCGCGTCCTCGCCATGGCACTGCGCGCAGCGCTGCTCGAAGATCTTGCGGCCGCCGGCGGAGAGCTCGGGTCGGTTTGCTAGGGGATTCGGCTTCGACGCAGCGTCGTCCGGCGCAGTCCATGAGCGATCCTGGTGACGCGTTTGCGCAGCCAGCCCGGCAATCCCGAGTAATTGGAGCAGGGCGATTACAGCAAGAGCAGAGCGACGGCTCATCGGCGGCCTCCTGGCAACTCGAACGAGACGCCCACGCGAAGCAGCGCATTGTCGCTCGCTTGTGTCAGACCAATACCGGCGGACGCCTTGATCGTCGTCCGCGGCGTCACATGCCATCCGACGACCGGCGCCAGGTAATGACGCTGTTCGCCGCCTGCGAAGCCTTCGGTTGACCCGAGCCCGCCGTAGGCTTCGACGCCTACGATGAAGTTCTCAGCA
>DATFWL010000198.1:0-6543 GCA_035259385.1 Vicinamibacterales bacterium
ACTCGAGGGCTCACGTGCCATTGAATAAAGTATGGGATGGCGTCGGGGGAGACGGCCTGATCCAGCAGCCACGTCCCGAGATAGGCGAGCGCCACACCGACCGGCGCCGCGACGAGTCCCAGCATGACGCATTCGGTGAGCAACTGCCGCACCAGTCGGGCTCGACCCGCGCCGAGCGCGGCACGGACCGAAAACTCACGCTGGCGCTTCGACGCACGCGCGAGCATCAGGTTGGCGACGTTGGCGCACGCGATCATCAACACGAGCGTCACCGCGCCCATCATCGTCCAGATGACGAGTCGCGTCTCCGCGGGCATGTAATCATCTTTCAGCGTGGTGACGCGCGCGCCCCAGCCTTCATTCGTCAGCGGATACTCGCTAGCAGTTTTCGCAGCGACTGCGGAGAGCTCGGCCTGGGCCCTCTCCACGGTGATGCCCACCTTGAGACGGCCGATGACGAACAATCCGCGTGCGCTGCGCGTGTCGTTGTCGACGATGGGCGCGAGGGGAACCCAGGCTTTGTGGTTCTTGTCGGCAAAAGCGAACTTTGGCGGCATCACGCCCACCACGGTGTGCCGCATGCCGTCCACGGAGACGCGGCGGCCGATGATGCCGCGGTCGCCCTGGTAACGGCGCTGCCAGATATCATCGCTGAGGATGACCACGGGTTCCGCGCCCGGCCGATCGTCCTGGGGACCAAAGTGACGACCGACCGCCGGCGACACGCCGAGCGTCGGGAACAGATCCGAGGAGATCGCGGCGCCGAGCAGCCGTTCGGGCTCGCCGCCGTCTGCGATCGTCAAGCTGCGCGCGGTCATCGCACCGATCGTCTCAAATGAGGTCGCAGCCTCCTTCCACTCGCGGAGGTCTGGGTAGGACACCCCTCCGCGGCGGATATTGAGGCGCTCGGAGGTCTCGTTCAATCGGACCAGTCGTTCGGGCGACGCGAAGGGAAGCGGCTGCAGCAGGACGCCATCCACCACGCTGAAAAGAGTAGCGTTGACGCCGATGCCTAGGGCGAGACAAGCGATGACAATCGCGGAGACGGCGCGATCTTTCAGAAGGCTGCGGAGGGCGTAGCGAATGTCCTGCAGGAGCATATCCATATCTGTATCACTGTAGTAGACGCGCAGTCCGCGTGTGAGATCCTCAGCGGTCTTTGGACATCTGCCAGAGGCTGACGGCGGTCGCTCAGCTCGAATCACGCCGTCCTGGTAGCGAAGCTTCGCCTCAAACCGCCGAGTGACGTGCGCGGCGAGAGCAGCGAATCTTCGCTACTAGTTGCGGGGCCGCCGCGGCGGCCCCGCCTAAGACAGCTTCTAAGGCTCACTTCAAAACTCGCCTCATTCGTCACCATTCAGGCCTTAGGAGATGTCTAGTCTGTCGAACCAGCCCGCCGAAAAGGCCCACGCCGATCGGTACGTGCAGCCAATACCTCTTTGTGCGTCCGAGGCCGAACTGAAGGACAACGATCACGAACAGAACGATGCCGGAGCGGACGATCCAGGCGAGGACGCGGCCGCGCCACCACAGGACGCCGGCGGCGACCACTTGTAGCAGCGCACCCAACTCGAGTGCGATCGCGCCACGTCGGTGGAGGATTATCGCGGGTCCGTTTTCAGACATCAGGAACCCGGCGGAGATTGCCTGGAGCGCCACGAGTCCCAGATTCACAAGGACGAGCCATCGAATCAACCTGATCCTCACGCCGGGTGCACTGCTGGCCGTGGATGCTGGTGATGACACCTTCGTTATCTCCATCGCCCCTTGCCCTTTCGCTGACTATCCAAGAGTGAGACGGAATAGGGTCTCGGAACGTGACATCGGTGCCAGCGCCCTTCAGGCGTCACCTCTTGAAGACCTATCAGGTCTTGAACGGACGGTGTGCGCAAATGAAGAATCTGCGATAGGGTGGTGGCTGGAATACGGCGATGAAGATCTCGTTCGTTACGCCTCACGCCGAGCTCCAGCTCTATATCAAATCGTTCTGGGTCTTGGAGAGTCCGAACGGCCTGCCCGCGACCGCCCACAGCATCGCCGCCCCGAACGGGTGCGCCAAGCTGATCGTCCCGTACGACAACTCGATCGTCTCGGTGGCGGATGGCCGCGTTCAAACGAGCTGGGCGCATCGCATGTACTTCGTCGGAAACCGAGACGGCGCGACGCTCCTTCGATCCAGCGCACGCCAGACCGGTTTCATCGCCGTCGAGTTCCGCCCGCACGGCGCATTTCCCATTTTCGGCGTGCCGATGTCCGAGACAGCCAACCGGCTCCGGGAAAACCGACTCGGTGTTCGGATCGTGGAGCCGCGAGGTCCAGGAAGTCGTCAGCAACCTGAGCGTGTAGACGAAAGAGTGGCGTACATCGGTCTGCGGCTTGTTCTTCTAGTCAGAAATTACCGCCGTGAGCCCGGCATCGTCGATCACTGCCTCAGCGCGCTTCGATCGGTCGACGGCCGGATGTCAATCGGCGAATTGGCGCGCCACACCGGCTATTCGCGGCGCTATCTCGACCGCGTGTTTCAGCGGCATGTTGGCTTGTCGCCGAAGATTCTCGCGGAGATCTTCCGGTTCCAGCGCTTCCATCGCAAATGGGCGGCAGGCGTATCGTTCGACTTGTTGAAGGCAGACCTGTACGACCACTACTACGACCAGTCGCACTTCACGAAGGAGTTCCAGCGGATGACCGGACATCCGCCCCAGACGTTCATGCGCGAGGTCGCCAACGAGTTCGGACGGCGTCTCGTACGCCGCGAGGCCTCATCGGCGGCGCCGCCGCCGATCGCTCGTCAGAACCTGTCAGCTGACGAGGTCTGGGGGATAACGCGTGAGGAACGCGAACGCTGCCGCGCTACACTGTCAGGGCTGCGGCAAGTTGAACGAAGTAATGAGTCGTGTCAGCCGCGGAACGATGACCCTGCTTGCCGTTGCTTTCGTAAGCTGCGCAATTGTCGTCTTGGCCGCCGACCGTGTCCGGTTCATCGTCACGACCGCGGCGGACTTCGCCGCTCGCTGGACCCAATCAGAACCGCTGCAAGAGCGGACACACGATCATCCGATGCAGTACTTGTGGAGCCCGCCCTCCCGTGGCGGCGTGCTCCGAGGTGTCGTGATCGTGGTCGATGGGTCCGATCGAGATTTCCGAGGCTTGCACGCCGCGTTCCTTCGAGCGCGGCGTGATTTGCCCTTCGAACTGATCACACCGTTTGTCATGTCGAACGGCCCGAGCCCCAAGCCTGCAGACTACCCCTACACCGAACGCGACTTCGAAACCGCGGTCCGAGATCCGCTCCGGTTCGATCTCGCCGGGATCGACGCAATCATCCACGACGTCCAGCGGCAGAACGCCGTCGAATTGCCGGTGTTCTTGACTGGGTTTTCTGCAGGGGGCCACGTGGCGTGGCTGTTCGCGCTCGAACACGCCAATCGGCTTGCGGGTGTAGCGATGGCGAGTGCCAATTTTGCGATGCGAGGCATCTCGTCGCCTCCGGATTTCAAGGTCGCAACTCCGCCGGCGATTCGTGGATTCTTTGGCGGCGCAGATGCTCGAGCAGAAGCTCTGAGCGCGCGAGTTGAGCTTCCGCCAGGCGCTGGCGTTTCCATGCCTGAGTGGCTGGGTGGTCCACTTCATAGATCCGGATCTGTCGTGTGCCGTGGGGACTCCGGAGAGCGAACGTGTCGAGTCCGGCGCCAAGGATAACGATCTGCCGAACCCCTCCTTCGACAGCTCCTGACAAGGCATCTTCCGCAATCCGGCTTCGTGCGGCGGTGAACAGACGTCCGATACTGGCCAAGGGATGTGCGGTGGCGAATTGCAGCACGTCCGTTTCGTCTTCGTTCAGAATGCCTCGGATTCGGCATCCGCCGGGAAGAACGTTTCGATTCGGAGTTCCTGGAGCGTGACGTCCTGCGGCGTCCCCAGCGTCATGATCGCGCTGAAGAGGCGGAACTCGAGATCGTCCTTCTTCACGTGAATGGGCAGCAGCAAGTCGGCAGGATGCAGTGGCAAGTCTCGCTGTCGGTGCGACGACGATCCGTCGTACCGGCGCAACTCGGTCAAGATGGCCGTCGCCTGCTCGTCGCCTTTCGACTCGCCGAATTCACGCTCCGCACGCGCCAGCAGATGTCGTGCGACCTGCTCCCAGTTGACGATCCACCGGCGTGCACCGAGCGGATGGAACGCCATGCGCAGGTGGTTCGCGTGCGTCGTCATCAGCGACGGGTCAACCAGGAGGGCCAACAGTCGGCCCGATGCGGCATTTCCCATGAGGCAATTCGCGTAGCGGTCGAGGACGATTGCTGCGTACGGAGGGCAGCCGCGCCACCCTGCGGCTGCCACGCCTCGACTCTCGTCATACCCAAAGCGCTCGTTGCGGCCGCGACGGCGACTGTCGATTTGAGAATCTCTCGTCTATCCATGCAGTCCCTCCAAAGGCGTTTCGGGACCAGCATCGACGCCAGTGCCGGGGGAAGCGCGTGACTCCACGAACCCGCGGCGCTCCACACACCGAGCGCGCAGATTGCGCGTGCTGCGATCCACCCAACTAGCATCACGATCAGAGGAGCCGTGGAGCACCTGAGCACAGCTCGCTGAAATCATCGACCGCGCGCAAGCCGCGTTGGTCCATCTGGCGTCGGTCTTTGGAGCGTCCGTCGTCAGACGACCGCGTGTGGTCGCTGAACAGGTGTCGGAGCAATCCGCATTGTCGACCCGATCACTGATCGTGTATGGCGATCTCGCCGCCGGGCTCCCGGCACTGCTCGCCGTGTCTTGCTTGCAGGAGAAGGTCCGTCGTGCTGCCGCCGCCGGCTGCCCGTTCATCACGTCGGGGTCGCGGACTCCTTCGTCGGCCTCGTCGCGTCGCCCGCAGGCGCCTATCATCCGCTCGGAACCAGTTGCTTCGTCGTCGCGCCCTACGTGCCGGTGACGTGGCATTCAAAGTGCCTCATCGCATATCATCTGGTCGCCAGACCAAGGCCGTCGTAGCCGACGGGAATGCGCAACGCGTGGCCGGCGTCGTCCGTTGGGCTGGCGAAAAAGAGCAAGCAGCGCATGCCTCTCCTTCTCGGTGACACTCAACTCGAATCGTGTGTGACACTCGCATCGGTGCCCTCCCAGGGGCAGATCCGAGAGTTCCGCGTGGACACCGTGCATCCGCTGTTTCGCGGTGAGGCACAGGTGGTGGAGCTGGAGGGGATTGGTCTCTTTCGCGCGCGGTACCAAGTGCCGCGTCCGGTGACTATCTACTGCGAGCAGGAGTCGCCACAGCTGTTCGTGCACGTCGGTCTACGTGGCCACACCGTCACGCGCACCGACGGCGTGCCAGGCCCGCTCTCCGACGAGCCGCCCGGCGTCGACGTCGTCTACACGCCGGCGACGCGTACCGGCCTGGCGATCCGGCGCGACTACGAAGTGTTCCTCGTCAACTTCCCGATCGCCGCGCTACGTCGGTGGGCGAAGCGATATCCCGAGCTGCTGGAGAATGTTGCCGACCGGATCGAGCGCGGCGCAGCCTTCGCCCTCAGCCGGCGGACGGCGTTGCCGACTCCTACGCTGCTGGCGATGATCGACGCGCTCATGAACAGCCATCGTCATGGACCGTTACGCGAGCTCTACGTGGAGGCGAAGGTGCTGGAGCTGCTGATTCACCAGCTTGGTCCCGTGCCCGACCTGCCCCGCGCGAGCGCACCCGATGTCGACCGGATGATGGGCGCACGCGATCGCCTGTTGGCCCAGCTAAAGGACCCGCCGACCATCGACGAGCTCGCTCACCTCGTCGGCACCAACGCCTTCCGGTTGAAGCGCGATTTCAAGGCGGTGTTCGGCAGAGGCATTCGCGCCTTCGTGCTGGCGCAACGGCACGAGATGGCGCGCGCCCTTTTGCTCGACACTCGCTTGTCGATCAAAGACGTTGCCGCCCGCATCGGCTATTCCGACGTCGCGCACTTCAGTGTCGCCTTCAAACGGCATCAGGGCGTGCCGCCTAGCGTCCTCCGTGGCCGTCGGGACCAAGAGCGCGATTGAGCGAGCACGTTCCGACGGAGTGGGTCCGTTCAACGGGCATCGTCGCTGACAACCAGAGAACCGTTGACCGGAGTGAGGCTGATCCCGCCGTTCATCAAGGAACATGATGGGAAGGAATAAGAAAAGGGAACGTTCAGCATCTATGGCTTTCCAATACCTAACCCCAACACAGCTTGAAACAGATCGTTTGTTATTAAGGATGTTTGAACCACACGACTGGAAAGCCATTCATGAATATTACGGGGATGCAGCATGTGCCACTTATACAAGCGGCAAAGCGCTGACCGAACATGAAACCTGGCAAAAGATGGCAGCAATACTGGGGCATTGGCAACTGCGCCAGTATGGATCTTATGCCATGCATGAAAAAGAGTTGAACCGGGTCATCGGTATTGCAGGACTTGATTATCCTTCTGACTGGCCCGAACCGGAAATTCAATGGGGTTTGGCAAAACAGTTTTGGAGCAAGGGTTATGCAAGTGAAGCGGTGAGGGCATTAAAAGAAATGGCTAAGCATCA
>DATFWL010000199.1:0-4059 GCA_035259385.1 Vicinamibacterales bacterium
CCGCGATCGCATCGTCGCCAATGTCGAGCGCCTGGTGGCCGAGCTGGCGGGGCGCTGACGTGAGCCTGCAGCCTCTCGGTTTCGTCGATCTGCCCGCGCACGCCAAGACCGGCGGCTTCGATCACGCCGCCGTCCATGAGCCGACGGGGCGGATCTACGTCGCTCACACCGCGAACGACGCGATCGACGTGATCGACATCGCGGCGCGGCGGCACATCGAGTCGATTCCGGGGCTGCCCAGCGTCGCCGGGGCGCTCGTCGCCGAACCGGATCTGGTGTTCACCTCGAACCGCGGCGAGAACACCGTCGGAGTGTTCACCGTCAGCGATCCACGCGTGCAGAAGATCGCCGTCGGGGTCCGTCCGAACGGCCTCGCCTACGACTCGCGGCGCGCGCGGCTCCTCGCCGCGCACGTCGGCGACCCGGCGATTGTCGGCTCGTGCACCGTCGCGCTCGTGGACGTCCGCGCCGGCAAACGCGTCGCCGACGTCCCCGTGGCGGGACGCACGCGCTGGACGGTCTATGACCCCGTCACGGACGTCTTCCACGTCAACATCGCCGATCCGCCGCAGATCGCGGTTGTGGACGCCGCCGATCCCGTCAGCATCCGCCGAACCGTCGGCATCCCGCACGCGGGGCCACACGGGCTCGACATCGACGTCGTCCGCCGCCGCCTGTTCTGCGCGTGCGACGCCGGGGTGCTGCTCGAGCTCGACGCCGACACGGGCACGCTGCTCGCGACCGAAGCGATCGCGGGCGTCCCGGACGTGGTGTTCTTCAACGCGGCGCTCGGACACGTGTACGTGGCCATCGGCGATCCCGGCGTCATCGAGGTGTTCGACACGGCGCCGCTGCGCCGCCGCGAGCAAGCGCGAACTGAAGCGGGCGCGCACACCCTCTCGTTCGACGCCACCAGGCAGATCGTCTGCGCGTTCCTGCCGGGCAGCCATCGCGCGGCCGTCTACGAGGACCGGCGATGACGCCGGCGATCCGCGGGTTCTAGCAGCAGCCGCCAGACGGCGTCTTTCGCTCGACGAGCTCCAGCCGCGTGTCGTCCGGCCCGCGCAGGAAAGCGATGCGCGGGCCGTTGGGATTTTGAATCGGTCCCTCGAGGAGCGTGGCGCCCAGCCCCTTCAGCCGTGCGATGTCCGCCTCGATGTCCTGCGAGTCGAACCCGAAGTGCTCGAGGCCGTGATGCGGCTGCGCGTCACCCGGTCCCAGGCGCTCGTTGGTGCGCGCGCCGGAGATGTTGACGGCGAAGCCGTCCTCGCTCGTGCACCGCACGAAGCGGTCGCCGAAGGCGCGCGTCTCGTCGTTGACGATCTTGAAGCCGAACGCCGTGACGTACCACTCCGCGGTCTTGCGCGGATCGGGTGACTTCAAATGAATGTGGTTGATCCGATAGGGCATGGGCTCACCTCCGGCTGGGTATCGTACAATGCGCCGATGCGACTCGGCCTGGCCCTCCCGAACGCCATGCGCGACGGCGCGCCGCTGACCGGCCCGGCGCTGATCGCGGGCGCACGCGCCGCCGAGCGCGCGGGCTTCGACAGCCTGTGGTGCTTCGACTCGATCGGACGCGGCTTCATGATTCCCGACCCGCTCATCGCGTTGAGCGTGGCGGCGACGGCGACCGAGCGACTGGAGCTGGGCACCGGAATCTTGCAAGTGCCGCTGCGTCGGCCGATGGAGCTCGCGCACCGCATTCTCGCCGCGTATCTCGTCTGCGGCGACCGGCTGCTCCTCGGCGTCGGCGCGGGCTCGACGAAGGCCGACTTCGACGCCGTCGGCGTCGACTTCGAGACCCGGATGCACCAGTTCGACGACGCGCTGGCGCTGATGCGCCGGCTCTGGCAGGGCGAAAAGGTCGGCGCCGCTCAGCTCCACCCGTGGCCGGCCACGCTCGGCGGACCGAAGCTCTTCATCGGCTCGTGGGCCGGCAGCCGCTGGATCCCGCGCGCGGCGAAGGAGTTCGACGGCTGGATCGGCTCGGGCGCTCGCAGCAGCGTCGCCGCGCTACGCGAAGGAATCAAACGCTTCCGGGAGGCCGGCGGCCGGCGCGCGATCGCCACCAACATTCCCGTGGACCTCGAGGCGCCGACGGCGCCGCTGCCCGACGACGGCCAGTTCCATCTGCGCTGTGACGCGAAGACCGCCGCCGAGCGCCTCCGCATGCTGGCCGATCTCGGTTTCGACGACGCGGTCCTCGTCAGCCGTCGCTACGGCGACGGCGACATGGCCGCGCTGCGCGCGCTCATCCGATAGTCTTCGCGACCTGCTGCTCGGTCTTTCGGACCTCGGCCAGCGCGTCGCCGATCTTCAGACCACGATCCTTCGCAAAGGCCGCCCAGCCCTGCCCGGCCTTGCGTGCCGCGAGGACGCGATCCAGCGCCTGCTGCCGGGTGCTCTTGTCTCGCTTCATCAGCTGCTGCGAGAACGCGAGCGACGCGCTGATCTCGCCATAGCCGAGCTTCTTGTCACGCAGGTCGCCGACGAGCTTCTCCGGAACGTTGTACTGCTTGGCGAGCATCGCGGCCAGGCGGCGGCGGCCGTCGGTCTTCGCGGCCGTCATCTTCACGGCGCTGGTGTCCAGCCGCTTCTCCTCCACCCACAGATCTTCGGACATCTTGCGGTCGGCATCCGTGAGCGCTTTGGCCACCGGCGTCGCCGCCTTGGCTTCGGGCTGCGCCTTCGCCGGCGTCTGAATGCTGGCCACGGTGCGCGGTGTCTCGGTGCGCGAGGGCAATTCCTGGGCGGCCGGCTTCGCCTGCGGCGCGGCCGCGGGCTTCGATTGCTGCGCCGCGGCCACGGTCCACGCCGGCGGTTTGGAAGCCGGTCGCGTCTCGGAGGCGGCGACAGTCCGCTGTGGTGGCGCCGCGGCTTTGGTCTTGGGCTTCTGCATCTGGACCATGACCACGACTGACACGATGCCGGCGACCATGGCCGCTGCGCCGACCGCCCCGGCCCAGTAGCGAATCGAATCTTTTGACGACGTCGCCATGCGTCCTCCCTCGCCCGGACGCTCCGGCCCGGGCCGGACGCTTCCGTGCACCGCACGTGCCATGCGGGGGCGCAGGCAAACCACCTACCGCTGTGGGTACGGCGCTCCGGCGACGCTGCGCGTGCTCGCCGCGTGACGATTCGACGCGGGACTCACGCGCCACGCTGACACGCGCGACCGTGTATGCGTCGGCGTCGGCGCATGCTCGGAAACGATTTGATGTGCGAGGCGGCGTGGCACTTTTTCTGCACGATGCAACGGGCCGGGGAGGAACGATCCATGAGCCGCACATGGTCGCTGGTCATCGCCACGCTCGGCCTGGTCGCGGTTTCCGCCGGCGCGGCAAGCGCCGGCGACGTGAACATCAATGTCGGCTGGCCGCCGCCCTTGATCGTCGAGAAGCCGCACGTCGTCATCGTGCCGGAGACCAGGGTCTACCGGGCGCCGAAGCTCGAGTTCAACGTCTTCGTGTTCGGCGGCAAGTACTACAGCCTGCACAACGACCAGTGGTACGTGACGGCCAAAGTTGGCGCGCCGTGGACCTACGTGGTCTACGAGCGCGTGCCGGTCGAGGTGCGCACAGTGCCGGTCAAGTACTACAAAGTTCCGCCCGGGCACGCGAAGAAGATGAGGGACCGAGACGACGACGATCGCCCCGGCCATGATCACGGCAAGGGCTGCCCGCCGGGTCTTGCCAAGCAGGGCCGCTGCTAGACCGCGTCCGCGATCGCCTTCCCCAGATCCGTCGTCTTGTCCTTGCCACCGAGGTCAGGCGTCCGCGGGGCGCCTGACTTCGGCTCCAGCACGGTCTCGATCGCGCGGACGACAGCCGCGCCCGCGTCCGGATGTCCGAGGTGCTCGAGCATCATCGCCGCCGCCCAGATCTGACCGATCGGATTCGCGATGCCCTTACCGTAGATGTCCGGCGCCGAGCCGTGCACCGGCTCGAACAGCGACGGGAACGCGCGCTCGGGGTTGATGTTGCCCGATGGCGCGATGGCGATCGTGCCGGTGCAGGCGGGGCCGAGATCCGAGAGGATGTCGCCGAAGAGATTCGA
>DATFWL010000200.1:0-3526 GCA_035259385.1 Vicinamibacterales bacterium
CAGCTGATGGCTGAACGCGTCCGTTACGTCGACGACGGCGTCGTGGTGAGTGGCCAAGCGCTTGTCTGCCATGCTTGGGCGGCCGTTGATCGTTGACCGAGGCGACACGCGAGCGTATAAGAAACGCACGCCGCGTGGCGCGACAACTGGAGGCACCTCATGCAGCGCTTTATCGCAATCCTGCGGGTGTCCGCGTGCATCCTCTTCCTGCCCGCAACAGTGTATGCCCAGGCGTCGATTACGGGCGTCGTCAAGGACACATCCGGGGCGGTGCTGCCGGGAGTGGCGGTCGAGGCGTCGAGCCCCGTCCTGATTGAAAAAATTCGCACGGCCATCACCGATAGCTCGGGTCACTACCGGATCGTCGATCTTCGCCCGGGCACGTACATGGTGACCTTCACGCTGACCGGGTTCAACACGTTCAAACGCGAAGGCATCGAGCTGACTGGATCGTTCACGGCGTCGATCGACGCGGATCTGCGAGTCGGCGCGATCGCCGAAACGGTGACCGTCACGGGTGAGAGTCCAGTGGTCGACACGCAGAGCGTGAGGCGTCAGACGACGCTGGCGGGCGACGTGCTGACGTCGGTTCCAACCGCGCGATCGTGGGCCGCAACGGCCGTTCTGATCCCGGCGATCGTGACGCAATCGGGATCGACAGCGGATCTGCAGGTGACACCGCAGATGACCGTGTTTGGTGGATCCGGCGGCCGCGCTAACGAAGGGCGCATGCAGGTGGACGGCCTGAACACCGGCGCAGCGCTGAACGGCGGCGGCGTGTCGACCTACCTCGCCGACATCGCCAACGCGCAGGAGGTGGTCATCACCAACTCCGGCGGTCTCGGCGAAGCCGAGGTCGGCGGACCGACCCTCAGCATCGTGCCGAAGACCGGTGGGAACACGGTTCGCGGCTCGTTCTTCGCCGCCGGCGTGAGCAGCGGGATGGTCGGGAGCAACTACACCGACGCACTGCGAACTGCAGGCTTGAGCACGCCAGGCTCGCTCATCAAGTTGTGGGACGTGACGGGCGGCCTTGGCGGCCCGGTAAAAAAAGATCGACTGTGGTTCTACTTCACGGCTCGTGACGAAGGCGCGTATCGATCCATTCCCGGCATCTACCCGAACCGGAATGCCGGCGATCCGACCAAGTTCCTCTACGTGCCCGATACCAGTCGACAGGCGCAAGGCGCCGAGTCTTGGACGGTCGGCACGGTGCGGTTGACGCTGCAGGCGACGCCCCGCAACAAATTCAATTTCTACTGGGACGAGCAAAAGCCCTGCAATGGTGCCACCTACTCGGAGGAGGTCGAGGGCTGTCGCACGCAGGCGTCGTCGTCCGGCGCGGTGACTGGCGCGCTGGGTCTCGGCGGATTGAGCGCAACGACCTCGCCTGAAACGTCAGGCTACCTGCGTTTCGGTCAGCGGGCGCAGCAGGTCACGTGGTCGTCGCCGGTGACGAATCGGCTCCTGCTCGAGGCGGGCATGGGCACGTACCTCTCGCGCTGGGGCCCGATGGAAATGCCGGGCAACCCGACGCGAAGTCTGGCGCGGATGCAGGAGCAGTGCACCGCCGGGTGCCCCGCGAACGGCAACGTGACACCCGGCTTTCTGTATCGCTCGGCGAACTGGGCGAGCAACTGGAACGGCACCTACACGTGGCGCGGATCGGCGTCGTACGTCACAGGCGCGCACAGCCTCAAGTTCGGCTTCCAGGGCGGCTTTCTGGTCGACGATCGCCGGAACTCGACCAACGATCTCAACCTACAGTTGCGCGTGAACAACGGCGTGCCGAATCTGATCACGGAGACCTTCCTGCCGTACGACGTCCATCAGAATGTGCGCTACGACGCCGTGTACGCGCAGGAACAATGGACGCACGGACGAATGACGCTGCAGGGAGCGCTGCGCTTCGACCACGCCTGGAGCTGGTTCCCGCCGCAAACCATCGGCCCATCCAATTACCTCCCTTTCACGACGTCGTTTCCGCGCACGGACGGCATCACCGGGTACAAGGACATCACGCCGCGGCTCGGTCTCGCCTACGACGTGTTCGGCACCGGGAAGACCGCGATCAAGGTCAACATCGGCAAGTACCTGGAGCCGGCGAGCAACGGCAACGGGAACTACTCGATTGCCAACCCGATCGCACGCATCCCCGGTGGCCTCGGTCAGCCCGCCATCACACGGTCGTGGGCCGACGCGAATTCGAACTTCGTCCCCGACTGCGATCTGCTGAATGGCAACGCCCAGGATCTCCGCGCGAGCGGCGGCGACTCGTGCGGACGCCTCAGCGATCTGAATTTCGGCCTTCCGGTCTTCAGCAATGCGATCGACCCGGCGATTCTCGGCGGCTGGGGAATCCGTCCGAGCGACTGGGGCTTCGGCGTCTCGGTCCAGCACGAGGTGCTGCCGCGCGTGTCGGTGGATGCCGGCTATTTCCGTCGCTGGCTGAACAACTTCACGATCACTGACAACCGCGCCGTGGCGGCGTCCGACTTCACGGCGTTCGGCGTGACGGCGCCGGCCGATCCGCGCCTTCCCGGAGGCGGCGGCTATGCCGTCAATGGGCTCTACAACGTGGTCGATGCGAGATTCGGCCTGACCGACAACCTCGTCACCGATGCCGGCAACTACGGGAACGAATACGCGCGGTATAACGGCATGCTGATCAACGTGACGGCGCGGCCGCGAAACAACCTCACCATTCAAGGCGGGATCAACAGCGGCAAGACGGTGCAGGACATCTGCGACGTGCGCGCCCAGGTGCCGGAATTCACGATTACGATGGTCGGCAACGGAGTGGCGCCGCTCGTCGGTCCGACCAATCCGTGGTGTCACACCGATCCGGGATTCGTCACGCGCCTGACCGGCCTCGGCACTTACGTCTTTCCGAAAGTCGAGGTGATGATCGCCGGCACGTTCCGGAGCGATCAGGGAGGTATCCTTCGCGCCGACTGGATTGCATCGAACGCCATCGTCCAGCCGCTGCTAGGGCGCCCGATCGCCGGCGGGCTGCCGAACGTGACGATCAATCTCGCTGCGCCCGGACAAGTGTGGGGCGACCGCGTCAACGAGCTAGACCTCCGGGTCTCGAAAATCCTGCGCGCGGGCCGCGCGCGCACGAACGTCGGCGTCGACGTGTACAACCTGCTGAATTCGGCCGCGGTGCTGACCTACAACCAGACTTACAGCCCGACGGTCACCAGCGGCCCGACGGCGTGGCTCGCGCCGACGTCGGTGCTCACGCCGCGGTTCGCGAAAATCAGCGTGCAGATTGATTTCTAGGAGGAATATCCCATCGAGCAAATCCTCGAGCGGTGTGTTGGCAGCCGGTACGGCGGCACCAGCGGTGACGACGCCGGCAGCCGAGCGGACGCGGCCAATACGTGAATGAGTCTCCCTAAAAGATCATCTTCACTGCGAGCTGAATGTCGCGCGGCAGATTGTTCTGGCTCGTCACCTTCCCGAAATCGGAGCTTCGGATCGGTGTTCGGGTTGGCGTAGACGACGCGATTGAACGCGTTCA
>DATFWL010000201.1:0-2110 GCA_035259385.1 Vicinamibacterales bacterium
CAGCAGAACTATTCCCGGTTCTCCAATCCCGAATACGACGCCCTCATGGACAGGGCTTCGCTCACCAGCGACGTCCGCAAGCGAGCCGCCTTACTGGAGCAGGCAGAGGCGATTTTGCTCGAGGAGCTGCCGGTGATCCCGATCTATTTCTATGTCTCCAAGCACCTGGTCAGCACCAAGATCTTGGGCTGGCACGACAATCCCCTCGATACCCACTATGTGCGCGACCTTTCGCTTGCGGATTAGTTCAGCGTTTCCATGGTACGAATCATGTCGACTGTCCTCCATCAGCCTCGTCCTGAGGAACGCGTTCTTGCGCGCGTCGTGAAGGACGGCCCAAGCGAGATCGTGCCCGCAGCCATCCTTCGAGACGTCCGCGCGAAGAGCGCGGCCTTCCTCAGGACGATGTCTGAGGGTCAAACCCGGGCGCCGGGGACACCGGGTCCCGAGCGCAATCCTGCGGTCGGCGATCCATGTGGCGCTATTCTCTGAGACGACTTTCCAGCGCCGTCCCGACGCTGTTCGTCGTCATCACCGTCGCGTTCTTCATGATGCGGCTCGCCCCCGGCGGACCGTTCGACCGCGACCGCATGCTGACGCCCGAGGTCGAGGCCAACATTCGCAAAGCCTACAATCTCGACGAGCCCTTGGTGGTGCAATACGGCATCTACTTGTCGAACCTTCTCCGCGGCGATCTCGGGCCGTCCTTCAAGTACCAGGACTACACCGTGGTCGAACTGATAAGGAACGGCTTCCCGGTGTCGTTCCGGATCGGTATCACTGCGATCACGTTGGCACTGATCGTCGGCGGCGCCTTCGGAGTTCTGGCGGCACTGCGCCAGAACAGCCTCATCGACCATGCGGTCATGGCGGTTGCCATGATCGGCATCACCGTGCCGAACTTCGTCATGGCGCCGCTGATGGCGCTCATCGTCGGCGTCTACCTGCGGCTGCTGCCGGCCGGCGGCTATGGCGGCGGTAGCCTGCGCAACTTGGTCATGCCGACCATCGCGCTCGCCCTGCCGCAGGTCGCCTATGTGGCCCGGCTCACTCGAGGCAGCATGATCGAGGTGCTGCGGTCGAACTACATACGCACCGCCCGCGCCAAAGGCTTGCCACGTCGCCTGGTGGTGGGGCGGCACGCGTTGCGCGCGGCTTTCCTGCCCGTGGTCTCTTATCTCGGCCCGGCCATTGCCGGCATCATTACGGGATCGGTAGTGATCGAGACGATCTTCGGCATCCCGGGCATCGGCCGCTATTTCGTCCAGGGCGCCCTCAACCGCGACTATACGCTCGTCATGGGCGTGGTGATCTTCTACGGATCGCTCATCATCGTGCTCAACCTGCTGGTCGATCTCGCTTATGGCCTGCTCGATCCGAAGATCCGCTATGATTGACCGGTGAACATCCTCGCAGCCCCACCCACCGCCGCCGCGCCGGTGATCGCCGGCCGCTCACTCTGGCAGGATGCGCTGGCGCGCCTTGTGCGCAACCGCGCCGCCATGGTGAGCCTTGTGGTGCTCGCCGTCATCGCGCTGCTGGCGTTGCTCGCGCCCTGGATTTCGCCCCACGCTTTCGACGATGTGTTCTGGGACGACATCCGCATGCCGCCGGACTTTGTCAAGGCGCACTGGTTCGGGACCGACGCCAACGGCCGCGATCTTTTCGCCCGCACCCTTTACGGCGGCCGCGTTTCGCTTCTGGTGGGCGTGGCGGCGACCACCGTGAGCCTCCTGATCGGCGTCACTTACGGCGCGATCGCCGGCTATTTCGGCGGCCGCATCGACAGCATGATGATGCGCCTAGTCGACGTTCTCTACTCGCTGCCGTTCCTGTTCTTCGTGATCCTGCTGATGGTGGTTTTTGGCCGCCACATCGTGCTCATCTTCGTAGCGATAGGAGCCGTCGAATGGCTCACCATGGCGCGCATCGTTCGCGGCCAGACATTGTCGATCAAACGCCGCGAGTTCATCGAGGCGGCCCTTGCAGGCGGCGTCTCTACCGCAAAGATTATCAGGCGCCACATCATCCCCAACACGATCGGCCCGGTGATCGTTTATGTGACCCTCACCATCCCGCAGGTCATCCTGATGGAGAGTTTCCTGTCCTT
>DATFWL010000202.1:0-22496 GCA_035259385.1 Vicinamibacterales bacterium
TTCGACAGGCCGCTCGATCCGCTGATCGTGATCTTCTGTTCCTTGCCGGTCGCCATGTCCTTCGCGGTGACGTTGACGATGCCGTTGGCGTCGATGTCGAACGCGACCTCGATCTGCGGCACGCCACGCGGCGCCGGCGGAAGACCGATCAGGTGGAACTTGCCGAGCGTGCGGTTGTCGCGCGCCAGCGGCCGCTCGCCCTGCAGCACGTGGACCTCGACGTTCGGCTGGTTGTCGGTCGCCGTCGAGAAGATCTCGCTCTTGCGCGTCGGGATGGTCGTGTTGCGTGCGATCAGCGTCGTCATCACACCACCGAGCGTCTCGATGCCGAGCGAGAGCGGCGTCACGTCCAGCAGCAGCATGTCCTTGACGTCGCCGGTCATGACGCCGCCCTGCACCGCTGCGCCGACCGCCACGACCTCGTCGGGATTGACGCCCTTGTGCGGCTCCCTGCCGAAGAAGTCGCGCACCAGCTGCTGCACCTTCGGCATCCGCGTCGAGCCGCCGACCAGCACGACCTCGTCGATCCGCTTGGGATCGACGCCGGCGTCGGCCAGCGCCTGCTTCACCGGCGCCATCGTGCGCTGCAGCAGATCGTCGACGAGCTGTTCGAGCCTGGCGCGCGTGAGCTTGACCTGGAGATGCTTCGGCCCGCTCGCGTCAGCGGTGACGAACGGCAGGTTGATTTCGGTTTCCATCGCCGTCGAGAGCTCGATCTTGGCCTTCTCCGCGCCTTCCTTCAGACGCTGCAGCGCCATCCGGTCCTTCGACAGGTCGATCCCCTCGCTCTTCTTGAACTCGGAGACGAGCCACTCGATGATTCGATCGTCGAGATCGTCGCCGCCGAGATGCGTGTCGCCGTTGGTCGCTTTCACCTCGACCACGCCCTCACCCACCTCGAGCACCGAGATGTCGAACGTGCCGCCGCCGAAGTCGTACACGGCGATCGTTTCGTCCTTCTTCTTGTCGAGGCCGTAGGCGAGCGCCGCCGCCGTCGGTTCGTTGATGATGCGGAGAACGTTGAGCCCGGCGATCGTGCCGGCATCCTTGGTCGCCTGCCGCTGCGCGTCGTTGAAATACGCCGGCACCGTGATGACGGCGTCGTGCACCTTCTCGCCGAGATAGTCCTCGGCCGCCTGCTTCAGCTTGCCGAGAATCATCGCGGAGATCTCCGGCGGCGAGTACTTGCGGCCGCGCGCCTCGACCCATGCGTCGCCGTTCTCGGCGCGGACGACCTTGTAGGGGACGCGCTTCGCCTCGCTTGCCACCTCATCGTGCTTGCGGCCCATGAAGCGCTTGATCGAGAAGACCGTGTTTTCAGGGTTGGTGACGGCCTGTCGCTTGGCGACCTGGCCGACCAGACGCTCGCCGTCCTTCGTGAGGCCGACGACTGATGGGGTCGTGCGGGCGCCTTCCTGGTTGACGATGACTGCCGGTTGTCCGGCCTCCATCACGGCAACGACCGAGTTCGTCGTCCCGAGGTCGATGCCGATTACTTTGCCTGCTGCCATGGTTGAGAGTCCTCGATTCCTTGAAAGTTGAACCGAGTATACGGGTGACTATGAGCGTATGTCAAGCAGTTTTTCTTAGTTGTATATACTCAATATATAACTTACGGCGCAGCTTCAAGTTACACCACTGATGTGCCATGATTCGTTCATGCGCCCCCGCATCCATACCCTGGCCGTTCCCTCGGAAATCGGCGACTTTGCAGACGAGGTGAGGCGGGTTTATCTCGAACTCGGCCGGGCCTTCGGCTCCGAATCGCTTGCGGGCGAATGCTCGCCGCCGCTCGACGTCTACGAGACCGACGACTCGCTTGAGATCACGGTTGATCTCCCCGGCGTCGTGGCTGCAAGCATTCGCGTCCTCGCCAAGGGCGACAGCCTGCTGATCGCCGGCGAGAAGACCGCCCGCCGGACTCGCGCCGAGTCGAGCTTTCATCTCGTCGAGCGCGGCTACGGCCGCTTCGCCCGCGTCGTGCGTCTCGGATGTGCGTGCGACACGGCTCGCGCGCAGGCAGCGCTCGCCGGCGGCGAGCTTCGGGTCTCGATTCCAAAGATCACCGATCGCCGCGGCCGCTCTGTTCCGATCGCCGTTCGGGGTGATGTCGCTGTCAATGGCTGATCGCTGGTGGCTGATGGCTAAGGGTTAAGCATTTGGCTCTCACCATCAACCATCGACCATAGCCATTAGCCATCAACGATAGCCATCAGCCATCAACCATAGCCATCAGCCATCAGCCATCAGCCATCAGCCATTGACATGATTCGGATCCTGTTTGTCGGCGACATCGTCGGACGGCCCGGGCGCGAGCTCGTCCGGCAGGGACTGCGCGGCCTGGTCGAGTACCATCGCATCGACTGCGTGGTCGCCAACGTCGAAAACGCGGCCGCAGGATTCGGCATCACGCGGGACATCGGCGATCAGCTGCTCGATTGGGGCGTCGACGTGATGACGTCGGGCAACCACATCTGGGACAAGAAGGAAGCGCTCGACTACATCGGCGCCGAGTCGCGGCTGATCCGCCCGGCCAATTACCCGTCCGGCGCGCCTGGCAACGGCACGTGCCTCACGCGGACGCGGGACGGGCGAAGCGTCGGCGTCGTCAACGTCATGGGCCGCGTGTTCATGCTCAACATCGACGATCCGTTCCAGGTCGTGCTGCGTGAAATCGAAGCGCTGAAGGCACGCACGCGAATTGTGTTCGTCGACTTCCACGCTGAGGCGACCTCCGAGAAGATCGCGATGGGCTGGCATCTCGACGGGCGGGTGACCGCGGTCGTTGGTACGCATACTCATGTGCAAACCGCCGACGAGCGCATTTTGCCGAAAGGGACCGCTTACCTCACGGATGTCGGCATGACCGGGCCGCACGATTCGATCATCGGCGTCGAGATCGAGCCGGCGCTCAACCGCTTTCTCACGGCGCTGCCCCAGAAGTTCGAGACCGCGACCGGGAACCCGCGGTTGAACGCGGTCGTCGTCGAGGCCGACGAGGCGACCGGCCGTGCGACCGACATCGAGCGTGTGAGCCTCAGCGCGACGGAACTACAGGATCTGGCTGGCATCGCCGATGACCGACCTGTTCGATCTTCCGTTTGAGGAAGAGGACGAGAATCCGATCGAACCGCCGCCGGCCGAGACGCCGCGGCCGGAGAGCTCACCTCGGTCCCCGAGTCCGCAGTCCCCCAGTCCCCTCACGCGGCGCGTCCTCACCGTCACCGAGCTGACGGTCCGCGTCCGCGACCTCCTCGAACAGGAATTCTTCGAGATCTGGGTCGAAGGCGAGCTGTCGAACTGCAGAGTCTGGAACACCGGCCATCTGTATTTCACGCTCAAGGACGGCGCCTCGCAGATCAAGTCGGTGATCTTCCGATCCGCCCTGCGCTATCTGAAGTTCAAGCCGGCGGACGGACTGCGCGTCGTGGCGCGGGGCCGGGTGTCGGTGTACGAACCAAAAGGCGAGTACCAACTCGTCTGCGAGCATCTCGAGCCGCACGGCCTCGGCGCGCTGCAGCTCGCCTTCGATCAGCTCAAAAAGCGGCTGCAGGCGGAAGGGCTGTTCGACGCCGCGCGGAAGCGGCCGCTCCCGGCGCTGCCGCGGAAGATCGGGATCGTCACCTCGCTCGACGGCGCGGCGATCCGCGACATCATCAAGGTCCTGAGGCGCCGCTACGCGAACGCGCATCTCGTGATCTGCCCGGCGCACGTGCAGGGACAGGACGCGGCGCCCGACGTGGCGAGGGCGTTGCGCCAGATCGCGCGGGTGCGCGGCGTCGACGTCGTGATCGTCGGCCGCGGCGGCGGCTCGATCGAAGATCTGTGGGCCTTCAACGAGGAGGTGGTCGCGCGCGCGATCTCGCGCGTGCCGGTCCCGGTGATCTCGGCCGTCGGCCACGAAACCGACGTCACCATTGCCGACTTCGTCGCCGACGTGCGGGCGCCGACGCCGTCGGCGGCGGCCGAGCTCGTCGTCGCCGGCAAGGACCAGTTCTGCAGCCGCATCGACACCCTGCGCGATCGCCTGCGGGCGGCGGAACGGGCGCTTCTCCAGCGCCTGAGTCGCCGTGTTCACGTCGCCGACAGCCGGCCGGTGTTCGCGGGCTTCCGCGCGCGGCTCGCGATGCGGAGCCGTCACGCCGCGGACCTCTCCCACACGCTCGCGCGCCTGGCGCGCGCGACCGCAGCAGCCCATACGCGGCGACTCCAGGCGCTCGAGCGGCGTCTGTCGGCGTTCGACGCCGGCCGCCGTCTGGCGCTCTGGAAGGCCCGGCTCGTAGGGTCCGACGGCCGTCTCGCCACCGCGCTTCGCCGGCAGCATCATCGGGCTGCGGCGCATCTCGGCAACGTCGCCGGCCGGCTCGACAGCCTCAGCCCGCTGGCCGTCCTCGGCCGCGGTTACGCCGTCGCGTGGAACGCCGACCGGACGCGGGTCCTGCGCGATGCCGCGTCCGTCGCACCGGGTGATACTGTCCACGTCACCTTGAGCCGCGGCGCAATTGACGCTAAGGTGACGAGGACCGAATGACCGACACCTCGATCAAGGACTTCGAAGCCGCGATCGCCGAGCTGGAGACGATCGTCAGGAAGCTCGAGGACGGCGACCTCGCGCTCGAGCAGTCGCTGCAGCTCTACGAGCGCGGCGTCCAGCTCTCGCGGTTCTGCCACGCGCGCCTCGAGGAAGCCGAGCGCCGCATCGAGATCCTCAACGAACACGGCGAGCTGAAGCCGGCGCCGACGTCGCTCGGCGACGACCGGGAACGCGGCTGACGGCCGTCGTGACCGAATCGCTGCAGACGTTTCTCGATCGGACGCGGGTCCGCGTCGACGAAGCCCTCGAACGCTACCTGCCCTCGCCGCCGACGTGTCCCGACATCGTCAGCGAAGCGATGCGCTACAGCCTGTTCGCCGGTGGCAAACGCCTCCGGCCGGTGCTCACGCTGGCGGCGGCCGAAGCGATCGACAGCGGCGCCGGCGATCTCGCGCTGCCGGCAGCATGCGCGATCGAGCTGATTCACACCTACTCGCTGATCCACGACGATCTGCCGGCGATGGACAACGACACGCTGCGCCGCGGGCGGCCGACGCTGCACGTCGTCTACGGCGACGGCATCGCGATTCTGGCTGGAGACGGCCTGCATGCCGAGGCCTTCACACTGCTGGCGCGTGAGCCGGCGACCGACGATCCCGCGATCGCCTCCCGCAAGCTCCGCGTGATCCGCGTCGTCGGCAACGCCGCCGGGCCGATGGGCATGGTCGGCGGGCAGGCGATCGACCTGCAGGCGGCGGGTCAGGCGCCCGGGCGCGGCGTCACCCTCGACGGCGCCGCGCTGCGCGCGATGCATGCGCGCAAGACCGGCGCGCTGATTCGCGCGTCGGCGGTCAGCGGCGCGATCATGGCCGGCGCGGCCGACGCCGTGGTCAGCGCAATCGACGCCTACGCAACTGACGTCGGCCTGGCGTTCCAGATCGTGGACGACATCCTCGACGTCGAAGGCGATGCCGCGTCGCTCGGCAAGTCTGCCGGCAAGGACGCGGCGGGATCGAAGCCGACCTATCCAGCGCTCTTCGGCCTGGATCGATCGCGCGAGCTCGCGGCCGAGTGCCTGGATCGCGCCCGGGCCGCGCTCGATCGCTCCGGCGTCGGGGCGCAGCTGGGCGCGATCGCCGAGTGGGTGGTCACGCGGAAGTTCTGATCCGTTGCCCAAGCAGCGCCTCGACACGGTGCTCGTCGACCGCGGCCTTGCGCCGTCGCGCGAGCGGGCGCGCGCGCTGATCCTCGCCGGCCAGGTGACCGTCGACGGCCAGGTCGTCTCCAAAGCCGGTGCGCCGATCGGCGACGCGGCGCGGGTGGAGATCGCGGTACCGGATCATCCCTATGTCGGACGCGGCGGACTCAAGCTCGCCGGGGCGCTCGACGCATTCGCGATCGATCCGCGAGGCCGCCGCGCCCTTGACGTCGGCGCCTCGACCGGCGGCTTCACCGACGTCCTGCTGCAGCGCGGCGCCGCCAGCGTCGTCGCGCTCGATGTCGGCCGGGGGCAGCTCGATTGGCGCCTGCGAAGCGATCCGCGCGTCCTCGTCCGCGAAGGCGTGAACGCCCGTGCCTTGACGGCCGACGACGTGCCGCATTGCGTGTCGCTGGTGACGATCGACGTGTCGTTCATCTCGCTGAAGCACATCCTGCCGGCGCTGCCGCCGTTCCTCGATCCGGGCGGGGACGTCGTCGCGCTCGTCAAGCCGCAGTTCGAGGCCGGACGCGGAGAGGTCGGCAAGCACGGCATCGTGTCGGATCCGGCAGTGCACGAAGCGGTCATCGCACAGGTGACCGAGTACGCGGCGGCGAGCGGGCTCAGGCGTGTGGCGATGACGCCCTCACCGATCACCGGCGCCACCGGCAACCGGGAGTTCTTTCTGCATCTCCGAGGGGACTAAGGGACTGGGGATTGGGGGACTGGGGGACGGAGCGTCACGTCGTTGTGACAATCGCTCAGTCGCACGTCAGGATACGATGACGAACGTGAAGCGGGTCGGGATCGTCGCGAAGTCGAATCTCCGTCAGGCGACGCCGCATCTGGTCGACATCGAAGCGTGGCTGCGGGCGCGCGGGCTCGAGCCGCAGTTCGAAACGACGACGGCGGCGCTGATGCCGGCGAATCCGGAGCGGCGCACCGCCGACAAGGGGACGCTGGTCAGGCACGTCGATCTGATCGTCGTGCTCGGCGGCGACGGGACGCTCCTCTCGGTCGCGGACTGCGTGGCAACCGGCGGCGCCGACGTGCCAATTCTCGGCGTCAACTTCGGCAGCCTCGGCTTCCTGACGGAAGCCACGCTGCCGGAGCTGTACCCGTCGCTCGAAGCGGCGCTGATCGGCCAGACGCGCGTCGAAGAACGGATGATGTTGCGGGCGATGACGTTGCGGGACGGCGAGAGGCTGCCGGAGCGGCTCGCGCTGAACGACGTCGTCGTGAACAAGACCGCCCGCGCGCGGATGACCGACCTCTCGGTCTCGGTCGGTGAGGAGTTCGTGACCCGCGTCAAAGCGGACGGGCTCATCGTCGCAACGCCGACGGGATCCACGGCCTACAACCTCGCGGCAGGCGGACCAATCGTGCAGCCGACGATCGACGCGCTCGTGCTGACGCCGATCGCGCCGCACATGCTGACCAACCGGCCGATCGTGATCCCGGCGACGTCGCTGGTGCGCGTGCAGCCGCAGATGACGGACCGCGACGAGTTGTACGTCACCTTCGACGGGCAGACCGGCTACGAGCTGCGGGCCGGCGACGAAGTCCAGATCAGATGTGCCGACCGCCGCGTGCGCCTGCTCCGCCCCTCGTCGCGCAGTTACTTCGACGTGCTCCGCCAGAAGTTGAAGTGGAACGAACGCTGACTGACTCCGATTAAGGATTAGGAAGTAAGAATTAAGAATTCGTACCCGCGTTCCACGGTACGGCACATCAGCAGCCGTACGAATTCTTAATTCTCAATTCCAAATTCTTAATTGCAGCGTCGAGTCCAGCGTCAGCTGGACTCGACGAATGCCTTGAGCCGTCCCAGCGCCTCGTCCCACTGCGACGCGATGTGTTCGAGGCTTTCCCGCGCGGCGTCCAGCGGTTGTCGATCGAGCTCCCACCGGGTTTCGCGGCCGGCGCGCTGCAGATGAACGAGGCCGGCGTTGAGCAGCACCTGCAGGTGCTTCGTCACTGCCTGCCGCGTCACGCCGCTGCCCGTCGTGAGCGCGACGATCGACATCGGGCCGGTCGCCGACAGCGTGGCGACGATGTACAAGCGGGTCTCGTCGCCAAGGGCGGCGAAGACCGGCGCCGCGTGCCTCGCATCCGCGGTCGCAGCCGCCCTACGACGCAGCTTCGACGTGCCGCCGGATCGCTTCCATCTGCTCGCCCCAACCGCCATCGTTGCTCCGGAATGCGTCAGCGCGACGCGTGGCCGGGATCGCGTCGAACCCGGTTTCGATTACCTTCACGAGCGTACCGCCCTCCACATCCTCCAGCTCGAAGACGACGAGCGTGGTCGGTTCGTGGGCGACGTCCGGGGCATTGACCTCGCCCGGGTGCCAGCGCCACGAGAACCGGCTCTCCGGCTCCATGGACACGATGGTGACGTCCCAGATGAGATGTTCGTAGCCCTTGTGCGTGACGGCGCCGGTGCTGCGCGCGCCCGGCTTGAACGGACCGTCCGGCCGGACGCCGAACCACCGGCCAAACTCGTGCGAGTCGGTGAGTGCGCGCCAGACGCGCGAGCGCGGCGCGCGCACGACAATCCGCTTTTCGATGCGATCGCTCTGCACAGCCTGCATATGCAACCTCCTGGTTGCGCATCTTACCATCGCGCCTGTCGATATGCAACCCTGCGGTTGCGCGTCGTCCGGCGCGCCCGGCGCAGGTCGGCTGATCCGTACCAGGTTGGACACGGTCATCCAAAACGGTTCGACCCCCACCCCAGCAGTCAATCCTCACGGCCATTTCAAACCAGGCCCGCAGCGCAACTGCCGAGCCGCTGCCCTCCAGACGCGGGTGTCCGACGCGTTCGTCGCATCGCGGGGCGGCCAACCAGATCCAACCAGATCCGGCCACGGGGAATTGCGGAGTTTGCGCGGGAATGTCGCGTTAGATGGTAACGACATCAACAACCCTCGGCATCGGCGACCGCGATACGACCGATGGAGGGAGGGAACAGATCCCGTTCCTATCTCTCCTTCCTATCTCTCCTTCCTATCCTTCCTATCCGTCCGATCCGTCCTATCCGTCCTATCCGTCTTATCCGTCCCCTCTGTCCGATCCGTCCGGTGCGCGCGGAAGTAGTCGATCTGATATTTCCGCACGTTGCGATTGTGTTCGTCGAGCGTCCGCGCGAACTCGTGCGAGCCGTCGTTGCGGCTGACGAAGTACAGGTAGTCGGCGGCGGCCGGGTGCACGGCGGCCTCGAGGGACGCGCGACCCGGCGAGGCAATCGGACCCGGCGGCAGGCCCGGATACCGGTAGGTGTTGTACGGCGAGTCGATCGAGAGATCGGCCTTGTGGATGTTCCCGTCGTACCGGCCGGCCTTCGCCAGCGCGTAGATCACCGTCGGATCGCATTGCAGCGGCATGCCGACGCGCAGACGGGTCGAGTAGACCGCCGCGACGAGCGGCCGCTCGTCCGGCTTCGCGGTCTCCTTTTCGACAATCGACGCCAGCGTCACCGCCTGCCGCACCGTGAGGCCCCTTGCCTGCGCCGCCGACCGCATCTCCGGCGTGAAGACGTGATCGAAGCGCGCGACCATCAGTCGGATCAGTTTCGCCGCGTCCGTATGACGCGACAACGCGTAGGTTTCCGGAAAGAGATAGCCTTCGAGATCGTGCGCGGCCGGATCGATGTCATGCACGAGCGAAGCGTCTTTCGACGCGGCGACGAACGCCGCGGCCGGGCCGACGCCGTGTGACTCGAAGATCCTGGCCATTTCCGCGACGGTCAGCCCTTCGGGAAACGTTACGGTGATCACGAAAACGTCGCCGCGCACGATCTTGTCGATCACCTCGAACGGCGTCATCGCGCGATCGAACCGGTAGTCGCCTGCCTTGAGATGCCTGCCCTGCCCGCTCATCCACAGCGCGGTGCGGAAGGTCGGCATGTCACGCACGACGCCCGCATCGACGAGGCGCTGCCCGATACCGAGGCTGCCCGACCCTTGTGGCAGCTCGACGAACTGCTCGGTCCCCTCGAACCCCCGATACGGCTGGTTGACGCGTACGTACAACACCGCGACCACCGCACCGGCGGCGAGAACGATGAGCAGCACGAACGCGAGCACTCTCTTCATCGGTATCAGCGAGCCCCTAGCCCCCAGCCCCCCAGCCCCTAGTCCGGACCCGGACTGCCCGTCCTGTCGAGGTAATCCTGCAAGATGATCGCCGCCGCCGCAGCGTCCAGCTTCCGCTTTCGCTTTCGCCAGTCGCGCTCACGCGCCGCGAGCCGGCTCTCGGCTTCACGGCTCGTCAGCCGCTCGTCCTCCACTGCGATCGGCACCTTCGTCATCGTGGCGAGTCGCGCGACGAACGCGCGCACGCGCGCCGACTCAGCCGACGGCGTACCGTCGAGATGGACCGGCAGCCCCACGACGATCGTCGCAAGACCATCGTCCTCAGCCGAGAGAGCGACGACGCGGCGAGCCACGCGATCGACGGCGTCGTCGTCGCGCGCGACCACGATCGTCTCGAGCGGGCGCGCGAGCGTCCCCGACGCGTCGCTGATCGCGAGGCCGACGCGGCGCGCTCCGACGTCCACCGCCAGAACCCGTCGCACCACGACCAGATGTTATAATTTCGCGCTCCTCGAACAGCCGTGAAACGCAATCTGCTCGCGCTGCTCGTCGTCTCTCTTCCGTTCGCGCCAGCGTGCGGCGCGCAGCATTCCCCGGAGAAATTCAAGCAGAAGCTGGTGATCCTCGGCTTCGACGGCATGGACCCGAAGCTCGTCCAGCGCTGGATGGACGAGGGCAAGCTGCCCAACATCCGCAAGCTCGCCGCGCGAGGCAGCGGCGTGCGCGCGCTCGGCACGACGCATTCGCCCGAGTCGCCGACCGCCTGGGCGTCGTTCGCGACCGGCGTGAACGCCGGCAAGCACAACATCTACGATTTCCTCGTGCGCGACACCTCGAACTACCTGCCCGACCTCGGCATGGTCCACTTCGAGCCGCCGCGCTTCGTCCTCAACTACATTCCGATCTCGAAGCCGATCGTCGAATCGATCCGCGGCGGCACGTCGTTCTGGGTCACTGCCGGCAAGGCCGGCGTGCGCTCGAGCATGTTGACGGTGCCGGTGACGTTTCCGCCGGAGGAGGTCCCCAACGGCGAGCTGCTCTCGGGGCTGCCGCTGCCCGACATCCGCCGCACGATGGGGACGTTCTACTACTTCGGCACCGATCTGAGCCGGTACGAGGAAGGCAACACCGAGTTCGGCGGCATCCTCAAGCGCCTCGTCTTCGACGGAGAGGTGGCGCACACCGAGCTGGTGGGCCCGCCCAATCCGATCGTGAAGCAGCAGCTGCGCGAGACGCGGGCGAAAGCGCCGGCGTCGCTGACCGACGTCGACAAGATGAAGATCGCCGAGCTCGAGGCACGCGAGGACGTGCGGCTGCCGGTGACGATCCACTGGAACAAGGCGGAGCGGTCGGCCACGATCGAGGTCGGCGACAACTCGATCCACCTGGTCGAGCACCAGTGGAGCAAGTGGATCAACCTCGACTTCACGATCAACATGCTGGTGCGGGTCCACGGGATGGCGCAGCTCTATCTGATTGGCGCAGGCCAGGAGCTGCAGCTGTACATCTCGCCGGTCAACTGGAAGCCGGACAACCCGCCCGCGCCGATGTCGTCGCCGGCGTCGTTCTCGGCGGACCTCTACGAGCGGCTTGGACCGTATCGGACGCTCGGCTGGGCGGAAGCGACGTGGCCGCTCAACGAGGATCGCATCGACGAGAAGACGTTCATGGACGATCTCTACCGCGCCTTCGACGATCGCGCGCAGGTGATTCTCCAGCGGATCGACGCGAAGCAGTGGGATCTGGTCGTCGGCGTCATCGAGTCGACGGACCGCGTGCAGCACATGATGTGGCGGCTGATCGATTCGGCGCATCCGATGTACGACAAGGCGCTCGCGGTGAAGTTCGGCGATGCGATCGAGCGCGTGTATCGCAAGTGCGACGACTTCATCGGCGAGGTCGTTTCGCGGATCGATCCGGGGACGCCGGTGCTCATCGTGTCCGACCACGGATTTCATTCCTTCCGCCAGTCGGTGAACCTGAACACCTGGCTCGTGCAGGAAGGGTTCATGGCCATCCAGGGCCAGCAGCCAGGCGAGAAGAAACTCAAGGATCTGTTCGGCGGCGGCACGTTCTGGGAGAACGTCGACTGGTCCCGCACCAAGGCGTACGCGATGGGACTCGGTCAGATTTACGTCAACCTCAAAGGCCGCGAGGGCCGCGGCATCGTCGCGCCCGGGGAGTCGAACGCGGTGCAGGACGCGCTCGTCGGCAGGCTGCTGCAAATGACCGACCCGAACACCGGCGCGAAGATGGTCAGCGCCGTCTACAAGCGCGACGACATCTACAAGGGCAGCTTCCTGAAGAACGCGTCCGAGCTGCAGGTGGGCCTGGCCGACGGCTACCGCGTCTCCTGGCAGTCGACTCTTGGCGGGTCGCCCCCGGGGCTGGTCTACCCGAACATGAAGAAGTGGTCGGGAGACCACGGGTCGTTCGACTACAAGCAGACCGCCGGCACGCTGATCTCGAGCCGCCAGATTGGCGGCGGCCCGGTGGACATCATGGACATCGCGCCCACGGTGTTGCAGTACTTCGGCGTGCCGATACCTCCAGATGTAGATGGCAAGCCGATCTTCTGACGGCGCATCGGGGCACGGGGCCGGGGGCTCGGGGCTCGCTGCTTCGCGCTCGAAGGTTGGGGCTGGGGGCTGGGGGCTAGCCGGCGCTCGGGTGACGCCTTCGCGCGACAGAAGTGCAACGCCGATCTTTGCGCTCTTCGCGGTCTTTGCCTTCCTCGTCTCTATCTCCGCGCAGCAGTCGGATCGCGCGCGGACCGAGGCGCTCGCCCGGCGCGCGACCGAGCGGCTGCAGGCGCTTCAGCGCGAAGCCGACCGCCTCGCCGCCGAAGAGCGCTCGCTGCTGAACGACGTCAAGAAGCTGGAGATCGAGCGACAGATCCGTGCCGAGCAGTTGAAGCGCGTCGACGCCGACGCGGCGCAGGTGCAGGCCGAGCTCGATGCGACCGTCAAGCGGGCCGACTCGCTCGAGCAGGCGTCGCGCGACGAGACGCCGCAGCTGCGCGCGCGCCTCGTCGAGATCTACAAGCTCGGCGAAGCGCGCTACCTGCGCCTGCTGCTCTCGACGCCCGATCTGCGCCAGCTCGGACAGTCGACGCGCACCGTCGCCGCGCTCGCCAGGCTCGATCGGGAGCGCGTCGCATCTCACGCGCGAACCCTCGACGAGCTGAGAACGGAGCGCAGGGCGCTCGAGGATCGTCGGGCGCAGCTCGCGGCACTGCGCAGCGCGGCGGAGAAAGCCGGGCTCGCCGCGCAGCGGGCCGCTCGGGCGAAGAGCGAACTGATCCGCGACATCGACAGCAGGCGCGACATGAACGCTCAGCTCGCCGGCGAGCTGCAGGCCGCGCAACAGAAAGTGCAGGCCGCGCTCCACGACCTCGCGTCCGGCGGCACCGCGGCGGCGGCCGACGCCTCGCTGCCGCTGCGGCCATTCCGCGGCGATCTCGATTGGCCGGTCGCCGGCACCGTCACGCGCCGGTTCGGTCGTGGATCGTCCTCGAACGGGATGGAGATTTCTGCGCCCGAAGGGGCGGACGCGCATGCCGTGCACGACGGCGCTGTCGCGTTTGCGGGAACCTTTTCCGGATTCGGAAACCTCGTGATTCTGGATCACGGATCGCAGACCTTCAGCCTCTACGGCGATCTGCTCGACATTGCGGTGAAGAAGGGCGACCGCGTCGAGCACGGCCGGAAGGTCGGCACGGTCGGGGCCACCTCGTCTGGCGCCAGCGGCCTCTACTTCGAACTGCGCGTCGACGGTCAGCCGGTGGATCCCTTACAATGGCTCAGGAAACGATAGGTAGGTGCTATGAGCTCTCGCACGCGTGTCATCGTGATGTCCATCACCGCGCCGATCGTCGCATTTGCGATTCTGGGCGGGTTCCTCGGTCGAGTGATGGCGCGTGAGGAAACCTATCAGCACCTCAAGATCTTCGACGACGTGGTCAACATGATCTCGAACTACTACGTCGAAGAGGCCGACATGGACAAGGTGATGCTCGGCGCGATGCACGGGCTCGCCGACGCGCTGGATCCCGACAGTGCGTACCTCACGCCGTCCGAAGTGAAGCAGGTCGAGAGCGGCGCCGCGCTGCCTGCCGGCGGCGTCGGCATCGAGCTGACCCGTCAGTACTACCTCCGCGTGATCGCGGCGCGCGACAACTCGCCCGCCGCCAAGGCCGGCCTCCATACCGGCGACTACATCCGCGCGATCAACGACAAGCCGACGCGCGAGATGTCGGTCTGGGAAGGCGTCCACGTGCTGCGCGGCGCGCCGGGCACGAAGGTCTCGGTCACGATCATCCGCGGCAACGCCGCCGATCCGCACGTCGTCGAGCTCACCCGCGAGCCCGAGCCCGCTTCGGTCGTCACGGGCCGCATCGCCGCGCCCGGTGTCGGCTACGTCCGCATCGCCGTCGTCGGTCCCAACACCGCGAGCCAGGTGAAGACGCAGGTCGCCGACCTCACCAAGAACGGCGCGACGAAACTCATCGTGGACGTGCGGCGCCTGTCGAGCGGGTCGATCGAAGACGGCCTTGCGATCGCGCGACTGTTCGTCGCGAAGGGCACGCTCGCCCAGCGCGAGATCAAGGGCGGTCAGAAGGAAACGATTGCCGCCGGATCCGGCGACGGCGCCATCACGCTGCCGACCGCCGTGTTGATCGACACCGGCACGACGAGCGCGGCGGAAGTGTTCGCCGCGGCGCTCGCGGGCAATCAGCGCGCCGATCTCATCGGCGAGCACACGATCGGTCGCGCCGCATCGCAGAAACTGGTCCGCCTGCCCGATGGTGCCGGCCTCTGGCTGTCGACCACTCGCTACCTCACGCCATCGGGCGCCCCGCTGCACGAGAAGGGGCTCGAACCGACCGTTGCCGTGGACGAACCGGAGGCGGCCGAATTCGGCCAGCCGGCGCCCGCCGCCGATCCGATTCTCGACAAGGCGATTGAGCGGTTCGCCGAGAAAAAGGCGGCGTAGCCGGAAGGTCATTTACCCGTCCGCCCCATTCACCGTATACTGATCGTTCGTCTAACGTCTGCATTTGCACAGGATAGGCGCGTAGCTCAGAGGTTAGAGCGCCTGCTTGACACGCAGGAGGTCGGTGGTTCGAGTCCACCCGTGCCTACCAGCCTTCGCCGCGTCGAACCTGTTGCGAGGCGCGGCTACGGCTCGGCAAGCCAGGCGAAGGCTGTCGGGCCCGGGCGGCGTAGCTGCGAAGGCGGACTGGCACGATTTTCATGAACCCGATCACCGTTACGCTTCCTGATGGATCGAACCTAAGCGTGCCTGCCGGCACGCCAGTCCGCGAGATCGCGGCAGGGATCTCTCCGCGCCTCGGAGAGGCGGCGCTCGCCGCGATCGTCGACGGCCGGCTCGTCGACCTGACCTATCCGTTGCAGCAGGACGCGGCAGTCCGCATCGTCACCGACAAGAGCGCCGAGGCGCTGCCGCTGCTGCGTCACAGCACGGCGCATCTTCTCGCGGCGGCGGTGACGAACCTGTTCCCGAGCGTGCAGTGCGGGATCGGTCCGGCGACCGACGAAGGCTTCTTCTACGACTTCGTCGTGCCACGCCCGTTCGTGCCGGAGGATCTCGACGCGATCGAGCAGAAGATGCGTGAACTCGCGTCGCAGGATCTCGTCTACGAACGGCAGATGTGGCCGCGCGAGGACGCGAAGGCATTCTTCGCCAATCGCGGCGAGCCGTTGAAGGTCCAGCTGATCGACGAGAAGACCGAAGGCCAGAAGGAAGTCTCCTGCTACACGATCAAGGACAAGGAGACCTTCATCGACTTCTGCGTCGGGCCGCACCTGCCGTCCACCGGGAAGTTGCGGGCGTTCAAGCTGCTGAACACCTCCAACGCGTACTGGAAGGGCGACGCGCGCAACCAGCCGATGCAGCGTGTCTACGGCACGGCGTTCCAGTCCGAGAAGGAGCTCAAGGCGCACCTCACGCAGCTCGAGGAAGCGAAGAAGCGCGATCACCGCAAGCTCGGTCGCGAGCTCGGGCTGTTCACGTTCCACCCGTGGGCGCCCGGCGCGGCGTTCTGGATGGCCAAGGGGACGACGCTGTACAACACGATCGCCAACTACACGCGCGAGGTACTGTTCCCCGCCGGTTACGTCGAAGTGAAGACGCCGCTCATCGCCAACAAAGCGTTGTGGGAGCGGTCGAAGCACTGGTCGCACTACCGGCAGAACATGTTCCTCATCGAATCCGAAGGCGAGACGATGTGCGTCAAGCCGATGAACTGTCCCGGGCACTTCCTCCTCTACGCGAGCACCGTGCACAGCTACAAGGAACTGCCGATCCGGTTCCACGAGCAGACGCCGCTGCACCGCAACGAGGCATCGGGCGTGCTGTCGGGGCTGACGCGCGTCCGCCAGTTCTCGCAGGACGATGCGCACTGCTTCATCACGCCCGAGCAGATCGGCGACGAGGTGGAGCGGCTGATCCGGCTCGTGCAGCGGGTCTACGGCGACTTCGGGCTCCCCTACACGGCGAAGCTCTCGACGATGCCGGACGACCATCTCGGCGACGAAGCGACGTGGCACCACGCCGAGGCGCAGCTGAAGGCGGCGCTCGATCGCGCCGGCATGAGCTACGACATCAACGAGAAGGATGGCGCGTTCTACGGGCCGAAGATCGACTTCGACGTCACCGACGCCATCGGCCGCAAATGGCAGTGCGCGACGATTCAGCTCGACTACCAGCAGCCGGAGAACTTCGATCTGAAGTACATCGGCGCCGACAATGCCGAGCACCGCCCGGTCGTCATCCACCGCGCCATCGTCGGCAGCTTCGAGCGGTTCATCGCGATCCTGATCGAGCACTACGCGGGGGCGTTCCCGTTGTGGCTGGCGCCGGTCCAGGCGATCCTGCTGCCGATTGCCGACCGGCATCTGCAGTACGGGTCGTTCGTGCGCGACCAGCTGCAGGCGGCGGGGCTCCGCGTCGAGCTCGACGAGCGGCAGGAGAAGGTCAACTTCAAGATCCGCGAGGCGCAGCTGCAGAAGATTCCGTACATGCTGGTGGTCGGCGATCGCGAGGTCGAGAACAGCACCGTGTCGGTGCGCGAGCGCAGCGGCGGCGACAAGGGCGCCACCTCGATCGACGCGTTCATCGTGGCGGCGCACGACGAGATCGCGCGCAAGGGTCAGGTTCCGGTAACGACGTAAGGAGGCTTTATCGCTTTCGATAGAAGTCCCCGCCGCGACGATCGCGTGCGGGTCAACGAACGCATCCGCGTCCGCGAAATTCGCGTGATCGACGACACCGGCCAGCAGCTCGGCATCATGCCGCCGCCGCAGGCGCTCGCGATTGCCAAACAGAAAGGGCTCGACCTGGTCGAGATCTCGCCGACCGCCAACCCGCCGGTCTGCCGGATCATGGATTTCGGGAAGTACCAGTACCAGGAGCAGAAGCGCGCGCGCGAGGCTCGCAAGCACCAGAAAGTGATCGAGGTCAAGGAGATCAAGTTCCGCCCGAAGGTCGACGAGCACGACTACCAGTTCAAGAAGAAGCACATCGAGCGCTTCCTCGAGGACGGCGACAAGGTGAAGGCGACGATCTTCTTCCGCGGCCGCGAGATGGCGCACCCCGAGATCGGCCGGCGGATTCTCGAGCGGCTGGTCGAGGAGTTGCGGGAATTGGCGATCGCGGAAACGCTGCCGCGGATGGAAGGCAACCAGATGCACACCATCCTCAGCCGCCGGCCGCAGAGCGGCGGCGGAAAGGCGAAGCCGGCAGTCGCCAAGCAGGTGACGACGACAACGTAGGAACAACGATGCCGAACAAGTTGAAGCTCAAGACGCACCGCGGCGCCGCCAAGCGGTTCAAGCGGACGAAGAACGGGAAGTTTCTCCGCGGGAGCGCGTTCAAACAGCACATCCTGACCAGCAAGACCCGCAAGCGGAAGCGCCGGCTGCGTGGAACCATCGCCGTCGCGGAAGTCGACGCCGTCAAGCTCGCGCGGATGCTGCCGTATAAGTGAGATCCTGCAATTGAGTATTCGGAATTAAGAATTAGGAATTCGTATCGGCAGGCCACGAATTCTCAATTCTCACTTTTGATTCTTAATTGCCGTTGCAGGGGAGTGACGAGATGCCGCGGGTGAAGAGAGGGACAGTCCGGCGGGCGAAGCGGAAGAAGCTGCTTGGCCTCGCGAAGGGCTATTACGCCAACAAGAGCAAGCTGTATCGCGCCGCGAAGGAATCGGTCGACACCGCGCTGAAGTACGCCTTCGTCGGACGCCGCCGCAAGAAGCGCGATTTCCGCCGGCTGTGGGTCGTGCGCATCAACGCCGCCGCGCGGGAGAATGGCCTCACCTACGGGCAGTTGATCAACGGGCTCAAGAACGCCGGTGTCACGCTCGATCGGAAGAGCCTCGCCGAGCTCGCCGTCCGCAGCCCCGCGGCCTTCGCGTCGATCGCGAGGCAGGCGAAGGAGTCGGTGAAGAGCGCGCGCGCCTGACGTGCAGGGGCGCGGGGCTAGGGGCTAGGGGCTAGCTGGGTCGGCGAAAAAAGCCGGTCTCTCAGAGTCCAACCGCTAGCCCCCAGCCCCCAGGCCCCAACCCCGGCCCCGATGTCCGATCTCCCCCCCAGCGAAGCATCCGTTGCCGCGCACATCGCGACGTTCGAGCGTGCGCTCGCGGCGGCGAGGAGCGCGCGTGACGCGCAGTCACTCCGCGATCGCTACCTCGGTCGCAGGAACAGCGTCGTCGCGTCGTGGATGCAGCTGATCGGCAACGCACCGGCCGATCAGAAGAAGAACATCGGCCGGTACGCGAACGAGCTGAAGCAGGCCATCGAGGCGCGCTGGAAAACCTACGAGGCGAGCGCGCGCGACCAGGCTCCCGCCGGCGCCGTGGACGTGACGCTGCCGGGGCGGGTTCCGGTCCTGGGCCACCGCCATCCGCTGACCATCGTCCGCGAACAACTCGAGGCGATCTTCGGACGAATGGGCTTCACCGTCGTCGAAGGGCCGGAAGCCGAAGACGACTGGCACTGCTTCGACGCGCTGAACATGCCGGCCGAGCATCCGGCCCGCGACATGCAGGACACGCTCTACCTCGCCTCGCCGATCTGCGGCGAGAGCGGACGCGCCGACGACCTGCGCACCCTGCTCCGCACGCACACCTCGTCGATGCAAATCCGCTACATGCAGACGCACGCGCCGCCGATCCGCATCGTCGCGCCGGGGCGCGTGTACCGGCGTGACGATCTCGACGTCACCCACTCCCCTGCCTTCTCGCAGATCGAGGCGCTCGTCGTCGGCGAAGGGATCTCGCTGGCCGATCTCAAGGGCACGCTGCTCGCGTTCGCGCGGCAGATGTTCTCGCCGACCGCGCGCGTGCGCTTCCGTCCCAGCTTCTTTCCATACACCGAGCCGAGCGCCGAAATCGACCTGAGCTGCTGGCAGTGCGACGGCGCCGGCTGCGCGATGTGCAAGCGGACGGGATGGATCGAGATGGGCGGCTGCGGGATGGTGCATCCCGCCGTCTTCGAGGCGGTCGGGTACGACGCGGAGCTATACACGGGCTTTGCCTGGGGCATCGGCATCGAGCGAGTCGCGATCCTGCGCTATCAGGTCGAGGACATTCGCCTGTTTTACGAGAACGACCTGAGATTCCTCGAGCAGTTCCCGTACTGAGTTCGCCGCCGATGGGGCCGCCACGAAGGCACGAAGTCACGAAGACTTCTTTCGATGAACTCCCGAACCGTCGCGACCGCTCTTAATATGGCCTTCGTGTCTTCGGGTCTTCGTGGCTGATCCACCATGCGACTAGTGCTCTCCTGGCTGCGCGACTTCGTTGATATCCCGGCATCGGCCGAGGAAATCGCCGAGACGATCGGACTGCGCGGATTCGAGGTGGCCTCGATCGAGGCGCTCCGTGACGGCGACGCGGTGATCGACTTCGAGATCACGGCGAATCGGCCCGACTGCCTGAGCGTCGTCGGCCTCGCCCGCGAGGTGGCGACCGCGTTCGACGCGCCGATCGTCCTGCCGTCAACCGATCCGGGAGCGAAGGCGCGCCTCGCGACGATTCCGGACGGCGAGGCTGGAGGTGTCCGCGTCGCGATCGAAGATGCCGACCTGTGCCCGCGATACGCCGCGCTCGTCGCCAACGTGACGCTCGGCTCGTCGCCGGCGTGGCTGACCAGGCGGCTGCAGGCGGCTGGCGTTCGACCGATCAGCACGATCGTGGACGTCACGAACTACGTGAACCTCGAGATCGGTCAGCCGATGCACGCGTTCGACGCGGCGAAGCTCGCCGGCGGCGAAATCAGGGTGCGACGCGCGAGACCCGGCGAGACGATCGTCACGCTCGACGGTGTCGATCGGAAACTCGAGGCAGACATGCTGGTGATCGCCGATCGCGACGCCGCACAGGCGGTCGCCGGCGTCATGGGCGGCGCCGCGTCGGAGGTCTCGGCGACGACGACGACCGTGGTCTTCGAGAGCGCGTACTTCAAGCCGGCCTCGGTGCGGCGCACGAGCAAACGCCTCGGGCTCAAGACCGAAGCCTCGACACGCTTCGAGCGCGGCGCCGACATCGGCGCCCAGGTGACCGCGATTGAGCGCGCGGTCGCGCTGATGGAGCAGATTCGGTCCGGGCGCGCCGCTGGCGGCGTCGTCGACGTGCATCCGCACCCGCAACAGCCGAGGCGCTTGCACCTCCGCCGCGACCGCCTCGCACGGCTCCTCGGCGCGGCGGTGCCCGACGCGGACGTCGTTCGGATCCTGCGGGCGCTCGGCCTGGACACGACGAGCACGACCGATGGCTGGGACGTGATCGCCCCGACCTTCCGCGTCGATCTCCTGCGCGAAGTGGACCTGATCGAGGAGGTCGGCCGCCATTACGGATTCGACCGGCTCGAGGCGACGTTTCCCGTCCTCACGCAGCCGGCGCCGCCGCCCGACCCTCGGATTCCACGCGATCAGCTGATTCGCCGCGTGCTCACGGCGGCAGGTATCTTCGAAGCGGTGACGTTCGGGTTCATCGAGGCACGCGCGGCGGAGCTGTTCGTCACCACAGGCCCCGGGGACTCGGCGGCTGCCGTGGGAGTCCCGATCGCCAACCCGCTGTCGAAGCTGTTCGACACGCTGCGGCCGTCGCTGCTGCCTGGTCTCGTAGACGCGGTCGCGCACAACCGCCGCCACGGCCGCCGCGACGTGCGTCTCTTCGAGATCGGCACCCGCTTCGCGCCCGGCGGCGAGACTCGCGCCGTCGGCATCGCATGGACCGGGACGGCGACCGGCGATCACTGGTCGGGCGGCGCGCGCGAGGTGGACTTCTTCGACGTGAAGGGCGCGGCCGAACAGGTCGCCGAGGCGCTCGGCGTCGCGGTCCGCTTCGAGCCGGTGCGCGAGCCGTATCTGGTCGCCGGCCAGGCGGCGTCGATTCTGGTCGCCGACGGCCCGGCGCGCGGCGCCACCATCGGCGTCGTCGGAGTTTTGACGCCGGCGGCGGCCGACGCGCGGGACCTGCCGCGCCAGGATCGGGTCTGCGTCGCAGAGCTGAACCTCGATCTGCTCGAGCGTGCGCTCGCCACGGCGAGCGACGCGGCCGTGCCGCTCCCGCGTCATCCGTTCGTCGTTCGCGACCTCTCGATCGTCGTCGCGAGTACCTTGCCTGCCGAGATCATTCGTGGCACCATTCTCACCGCCGCGCACGCGCTCGCGGCGCCGCTCGTCGCGTTGACGTTCTTCGACCGCTATCAGGGCAAAGGCGTACCGGACGGCGCTGTGAGTCTCTCGGTGCGGCTGACGTTTCAGGCAGCCGACCGCACTCTGACCGACGCCGAGGTGAACCAGAGCGTCGAGACGATTCTGGGTGCACTCATTCGTGAGCATCAGGCCGTACAACGATAAGGATCGCAATTCGATGGCGAAGACCGTGACGCGAAGCGTGGAACTGGAGCCGATCGACCGACTCGAGGAGAAGCTGAAGCTGCTCGTCGGGATGATCGAGCGGATGAAATCGGAGCAGGCGCGCGCGGCGGAGGAGAACCAGCAGCTCACCCGCGAGCTCGAGTCGCTCCGCGCCCGGCTGGCGTCGAGCGAGGCGATTGCCTCCGAGGTGTCGGCGTTGAAGGAGGAGCGCGACGTGATCCGGACGCGCGTCACCGACATGCTCGAGCAGCTCGAAGCCCTCAGCTTGTAAATGACCGAGGGGCACGTCCTCTCCGTCGAGATCCACGGGCAGCGTTACCCGATCCGCAGCACGCTGGATCAGGCCTACGTGGCGCGGCTCGCGAGCTATGTCGACGAGAAGATGCGCGTGGCGGCCGACCAGACGCCGACCGGCGACTCGGTGCGGCTTGCCGTCCTCACCGCCCTCAACATCGCCGACGAGCTGTTTCGCTGCCGCGACGCCGCCCGTGCCCGGAGCGGCGAGCTGGCCGAGCGCGCCGGCGAGCTCGAACGCCTGGTCGATCGTCTTCTGATGGCCTGACGCCCTCTCTTGAACGGTGAACTGAGAACCGATAGGATCGGTGGCCGAGGGTTCGAGTTCCCTGCTTTGCACGTGATGGCGGTAGGCTCGTTTGAGCCAACGTTTTACCCAAGTGAGTCGCGACGCCGCGTGGTGTGCATGCCTCTGTAGCGAGGAAGCCTGAAGCGCGGCTTTTTTGAGCGGTTCCACCTGCTT
>DATFWL010000203.1:0-18591 GCA_035259385.1 Vicinamibacterales bacterium
CTTCGTCCAGGAACAGCGTCCCGCCACCCGCCTGCTCCAACTGCCCCGGTTTGCTCTGCGCCGCCCCCGTGAACGCCCCTCGCTCGTACCCGAACAGCTCCGCCTCCAGCAACTGCTCCGGCAGCGCCGCGCAGTTCAACGCCACGAACGGCCCCTTCGCCCGCGCCGACGCCCGATGCACGAACCGCGCGACCACTTCCTTCCCGGTCCCTGACTCCCCCAGCAGCAGCACCGTCGTCTCGGTGGCCGCCACCTGCGTCGCCTGCGTCAGCACCTGCTTCCACGACGCCGACGCCCCCACGACCCGCCGATACCCGGTCCGCGCGTCCAGTTCCTCGGTCAGCGCCGTCACCCGCGCCTCCAGCGCCGCCGCCCGCGCCGTCGCTTCGTCTGCGCGCATCGCTTCAGCGAGCCCACGCTCGCGGCGCAGGCAGAGCGCGATTCGGGCGCCGATGCGGCGCGCGATGGCGGCATCTCGCCCCGTATAGGAGGCCGGCGTCCGCGACGCGAACACGAGGCCGGCGGCGAGACGACCGTCGAGCAGAATCGGCACGCGCAGCGTCGACCGGAACCCCAGCTCGAAGGTCATGACGTTGTGCAGCTCCGTTCGACCTGTCAGGTCGTCGATGATCTCGAATTCGAAGTCCGGATTCCGCAACGGTTCCGGCAGCGGCACGATCGCCGGCGGTCCGCCTGCGCCCCAGCCGGCGTCGGCATACCGCTTCGCGCGTTCGCCGTCAGGCAGCACGACCCCCAGCATCAACCCGTCGTGCGCCACCACCTGCCGCGAGATCTCGGAGACGCGATCGAACATCTCGCTGACTTCGGCCGAGTCGTTCAGCGTCGCGAGCAATTCGTCGATCAGCTCGAGCTTCGCCTCGGCGGTCTGCAGCCCGGCGCTTTCCCGCGCCGCATCGGCGAGGCGCTTGTGCGACAGCGCGAGCGCGATGTGGTCGGTGAGCCGCCGGCCGACGAGCACATCGTCCGGCGTGAAGGCATGGGGCTGGCGCGAGTAGAAGTTCACCCCGTGTTTCAACCGGCCGTCGAAGCGGATCGGAAAGCCGAGCGCCGAGCGCATGCCGGCGGCGCGCGTCGGCGACTGCGCGTAGCGCGGATCGGCGGCGAGGTCGTCAATCAGCCGGTAGTCCCAGGGCTCGGTCAGCAGCGCCGGCTCGGGCAGCGGGGCGTGCATGAACGCCGGAAAGTCGGTGAAGCCGCTGATCGCGTGAATCCGGAGACGGCCCTCGTCCTCGTAGACCGTCGTGATCGCAATCGCGTCGTGGGTCAGGACCTTTTTCGCGATTACCGCCACGCGGTCGAACACGTCGCGGAGGTCGAGCACTCCCGAGAGCGCCGCCAGCAGATCGTCGAGAACGAGCAGGTTGTCGGTACGAGCGCGAAGCGCCGCGGCTCGGCGCGCCGCTTCCGCCATCCGCTGGTGTGCGATCGTCAGCGTCACGTACTCGGCGATCCGCAGCGCGATACCGAAATCGGTCTCCTTGTACGCGCCGACCTGCGCCGCGCTGAACTCGATCGCGCCGCCGACGACGCCGTCGAATCGCAACGGCAACCGGATCGAGGAGCGCATGCCGGATTTTGCCGCGGGGCGATCGCGCTCGGCGGGGTTCAGCAGCAGGTCGTCGTGAATGGCGAACTGGAAACTCTGGTTGAACAGCGGCGCGTAGCGGGTCCAGAACGGCTCGTCAGTCTCGTCGCCGGTGATCCCGTCGAGCGCGTACAGGCGCGCGCGCGTGTGGTCCTCGTCCAGCAGCTGGACGGTGGCGGCATCGTGCGGCAGCGCTGATCGCGTGACTTCCGACAGCCGGTGAAAGATCGTCCGGATGTCCAGCGTATCGGCGATCACCGGCAGCATCGCGTCGATGCGATCGATCGCGTCGAGACGTTCGAGCCGGACCTCTGGAGGCTCGACGCGGGCGCTCTGCGCCGCGGCGGTGCCGGCGACGAGCCGCTCGAACGCGGCGATCTGAGCGGGGGCGAAGGCGGCCGCACCCCGCAACCCGCCCCACCAGAAACCCTCGCCGGGAGGCACCGGGATCACCAGGAGCCACTCGATCCCGTAGTCGACGAGACGCGCGATGAACGGATGTGCAGGGTCGAGCGTGCCGGGAACCGCCATCATCGAAGTCGCCGGGTGTACTCGCGGCGCCAGCATCGACGGAAGATCAGCGACTGCGAGCAGATGTGCCGCGACGCCGGCGCGATGCCTCGTCAGCAGCTGCGCCTGCGAATCGGGCCGCCACAGTACGGCGCCGAACGCTTCGACGTCGGCGATGTCCCGCACCGCGGGCACGAGGTCCGACAGCACCATTACTCGAGCCCGTAGCGCCTCATCCGCACGTAGAGCTGCGCGCGGGTGAGGCCCAGCGACTTGGCGGCTTTTGACTTGTTGAAGCGCGCCTGCTGCAACGCCTGTTCGACGAGCGCCCGCTCCATGCTTTGCAGATCGCCCGCCGACGTCGGGCGCGGCGGCGGCTCGGGAGCTTCGTCGGAGCGCCCGACGCGAACCGGCAGGTCGGGAATCGTCTCGGCCGCCGGCTCACGCGATGCCGGCACCGGCGCCGTCTCGATCGATAGGTGCTCGGCGGTGATCAAGCCGCCTTCGCAGAGGATCGCGGCCCTCTCGAGGATGTTGCGGAGCTCGCGAACGTTGCCCGGCCAGTGGTAGCCGCGAAGGCGCTCGCGCGCGTCGCGCGAGATCCCGGACGGCGGCCTGCCCAGGCTGCGGCCGTACTCCCCCAGAAACGCATCCGCCAGCGGCAGCACGTCGTCGAGCCGGTCACGCAGCGCCGGCAGCCGAATCGCGAAGACGTTCAGCCGGTAGTACAGGTCCTCGCGAAAGACACCTTGCGCGATCGCCTTCTGAAGATCGCGGTTCGTCGCCGCGACGATGCGCGCGTCGGTTTTGAGCACGCGCGTGCCGCCGAGGCGCTGGAACTCGCGTTCCTGCAGGACGCGCAGGAACTTTGCCTGCGCCGGCAGGCTCATCTCGCCGACTTCGTCGAGGAACAGCGTGCCGCCCGCTGCCTGTTCGAGTTGTCCCGGTTTGCTCTGCGTCGCACCGGTGAAGGCGCCGCGTTCGTAGCCGAACAGCTCCGCCTCGAGCAACTGCTCGGGGAGCGCCGCGCAGTTCAGGGCGATGAACGGTCCGTTGGGACGCGAGGACGCACGGTGGAGAAACCGCGCGATCACCTCTTTTCCCGTGCCCGATTCGCCGAGGAGCAGCACCGTGGTGTCGGTTGCAGCAACCTGCGTTGCCTGCGTGAGCGCCTGCTTCCAGGACGCCGATTGCCCGATGACGCGGCGATAACCGGTGCGCGCATCGAGCTCGTCGGTCAGCGCGCGCACGCGGGCTTCGAGCCTCGCCGCGCGATCCGACAATTCGTCGGCACGTTTCGACGCCTCCGTCTGCCGCTCGCGCGACAGGCACAATGCGAACCGATCCGCGATTCGGCGCGCGGCGAGGATGTCGCCCGGCGAGTAGACGCCGGTCGCGCGGGCGAGGAATGCCAGGCCGGCGACGAACCTGCCGCCGTCGCGGATCGGCACGCGCAGCACCGATCGAAATCCCATCGCGGCGATCTGCTGGTTGTACGACTCCGATCGCGACGCCGTGTCGTCGATGAGATCGTGCTCCCAGGTGGGATCGCGGACGAACGCCGGCGGAACGGGAATGATCTCGGGCAGCGTGGCGACGTCCATGCCGGCACTGGCGTAGCGTCGCGCGTGCACGCCGTCGGACAGCAGCACCGGCAGCGCCATCGCGTCGTGCGGAACCACTTTCTTGACCACGCTGGACACGCGGTCGAACAGCTCCCGCAGTTCGGTCGCGTCCGTCATCGTTGCAAGCAACTGATCGAGCAGCTCGAGGTTCGCCGCGCGTGCCTTCAGCTCGACCGCGCGGCGCTCCTCCTCGGCGAGCCGGTGATGCGACAGCGCCAGCGCGATGTGATCGGCAATCCGGCGGCCGACGAGCACATCGTCGCGGGTGAAGCGGCCTTTGGTCCGCGAGAAGAAGTTGACCGCCGCCGGAAACCGCCCTGCATCGGCGACCGGCAACGAGAGCATCGAAGCGAGGCCGGCGCGCGCCGACGGCGTGTTGGCGAAGTCCGGGTCGGCCGCGAGGTCGTCGACGATCACGAAATCCCACGGCCGCTCGCGCAGACCCCCCATCGGATTCGGGATCTCGAACGGCGTCTCGAGATGGCCGAGCACGCCGGTGGTCACGTAGATCGTCAGCCGCGTTCCGTCGGCGTTCGGTCGAGAGATCGACATCGCATCGTGGGTCATCACCTTCTCGGCGATCTGCGAGATCCGATCGAAGACCTCGCGGATGTCGAGCACCGTCGCCAGCGTCTTCAGCAGCCCGTCGACCACCTCGAGATTGGCGGCGCGGGCCTGGACCGCCGCGGCGTCCCGCGCCTCGTCGGCGAGCTGCTGATGCGAGAGTGCGAGCGACACGTAGTCGGCGACGCGGCGCGCGACGATCACGTCGTGCTGCGTGTAGCGGTGCACCTCGCGGGTGTTGAAGACGAGGATGCCGCGAAGCTGACCGCCAACGTAGAGCGGCATGCGAATCGCAGACTGGACGCCCAGTCGCGCCGCCGGCCGGTCGCGCTCGATCGGGTTCGACGCCAGATCATGGTGCAGCGCGAATTCGAAGGCGCTGGTCAGCGCGTCGGGGTACTGGGTCTGCATCACCGCCGGCAGCGTCCATCCCGTCGGCGCGCTGAGCGCATGAAGCCGAATCTGTCGGCCCCCCGCTTCGAAGACCCCGACGACCGACGATTCATGCGGCAGGATCTCGCGTGTGACCCTCGACAGCTCATCGAACACGTCGCGGACGTCGAGCGCCGCGCCGAGGGTCCGCAGCACTGGAGCCAGCGCGTCGAACCGGGCGAGTCGACGCTCGCGCACGTCGTGCGGCTCGCCGGCGTCTGCGAGCATCTGTGCGCGTCGGGCGATGCGTTCGAGCGCCTCGATCTCGGCGTGGTCGATCGCCCGTGACGCCGGCAGCGCGGCGAATACGCTTACCGGCGCCGCTGCGGTGCCGACCGGAACTCTGACCATCGAATCGAGCCCGAAGGCCGCCGTCAGCCGATCGCCGGCGCGCTCCGGGTCGCGGCCGTCTGACAACTGCGCAACGCTGACGCCGTCGGCATGCGTGGGCTGCAGCGCAGGCGGCAGATCCTCGCGGTTCACGACATTGGCCGCGGCAGCGAGGCGCGTGCGCATCTCGAAGCGCACGCGTCCGTCGTCGAGCGCTCGAACCGCCCCGATCGCGGCGAACGGCGTCGTCGACCAGACGTCGGGTTCGACAGCGGCGAGCGCCGTGGTGAGCGACCAGTGCTCCATTGCGGTTTCGTAAAGTCTACGGCATCGGGGACGGACTGGAGTGTGGGACCGATGGATCCCACAGGGTGTGTGGACCGATGGGCCCATGGGGTGGGTAGGGAGGGCTCACGCTTCGCGCGAGCAAGGCCCATCGGTCCTACGCCACCCACCCCACAGGCCTATCGGTCCGACACACCCGGCCGGCGCGATGTCGATTTCCGGCGCGCCAGTTCGACCAGAGGTCAGAGGAGGGAACGGTGATGACGAAACAGACGATGAAAACCGCGGCATTCTGGGCGACGACGATTCTTGGACCGACGAGCTTCGTGATTGGTGGCGTGCTGGGCCTGATGGGCGGACCCGAGGTCGTCGAATCGACGCGCCACCTCGGCTATCCGCTTTATTTCGTGGCGATCTTGAGCACCTGGAAGCTGCTCGGGGCGATTGCGATCACGGTGCCGGGACTGCCGCGGGTGAAGGAATGGGCCTACGCCGGATTCGCGTTCGACCTGACGGCGGCGGCGATCTCGCACGCGGCAGTCGGCGACGGCGCCGGGGACAGCATTGCGCCGCTCGCGTTCCTGGTGCTGGTCGTCGCGTCGTACGCGCTCCGTCCGGCGAGCCGCAGGCTCGCCGGCAGCGCCGCGCCGCGCGGATCAGCGCACGCGCGCCGCTCGGCCGTCGAGGGCTCTGATGCGGTCGCGCGCGTTTTGAGCGCGGCGTAGAGCCAGTCCTTCACCCTGCCGGTGCACGGCGGCAGCGGATCGCACGCCAGCAGGTAGAGCAGCAGCAGCGTGACCATGATCAGCAGGTAGCTGAGCACCAGCAGGTGGACGCGCAGCCTCACATAGACGAAGAGAACCGGATACGACACCAGGAAGCCGAGCATGAGCCACGCGACCACGGCCAGCATCAGAAACGACATGCGGAGCGGCGCGTCCCGGAGACGCCGCGGATTTCTGAAACCTTTCGCGACCCGCCGGTACGCGCTGTTCTCGTAGTCCTCGATCGAGACCTTGAAGATGGTCTGCGTCAACGCGTAGAGCAGCCCGCCGCAGAACACGCCGACGAACGTGCGCACGGTCGAATCGGTGTTCCAGAAGTAGAGCGCCGCCCAGACGAAGTAGATGATGATGCTGACGTTGGTCAGCTGCATCGCCAGCCACACGTTGGTCCTGCCGGTCAGCACCTGGAATTTCTGACACGACCATTCGATCGCGTTGAGAATCAGCGAGTCGATGTAGAACACCGGACGTGATTACTGGGGTCGGCTCTTCGCCGATTCGCGCTCCTCGAAGCGGTGCCCGCGCAGCATGTCGGGAATCGCGTCGTTCCCTTCGTGGCAGGCGTACTCGTAAATCAGCTCGTTCTTGTAGCGCAGCGGAATCATCGCGGTCCACGGCGCGGTCCAGGTGGTCGGATCGTCGACCGTGAACTGGTAGTCGAGGACATCGCGGCTGACACGGGTGATCCGCTCGGTGAGATGCAGGTTCTCGTGAGCGCCCATGAAGTCGCTCTTCGGCGAGAAGTTGGTGGTGTCGATGACCAGCGTGTCGCCGTCCCAGCGGCCGCGCGGATCGCCGTTCCACACGCGGATGTGCGGATCGAGGTGCGGCCGCCCGTCGAGCGGGATGACGCGCGCATCGTGCGCCATCTCGTTCATGATCATCACGTAGTTCGGCGTCTGCACGATCTGCAGGTAACTGTTGTAGGCCGCCTGGAGCCGCGGCACGCCGAAGTTCACGCAGCGCTCGCCGAGCGGGAACACTTCCGGATCCTCGAACGCATGTGCCTTGCGATGCTCGAGCTCCGCGGCGCGGCGCTTCTGCGCCTCGGGCGTCATCGGCGGAATCTTGCCGTCGGCCGGATCGGTGATGAGCGCGGTCCGCCGATCGTGCCAGTCGCGGTCGACGATCCAGAACTGGTTGTAGTTGCCGGTGCCGGGATCGTAGGAGATCGGCTTCGCGATCTTGTTCAGGACGGCGAGGATGAAGCTGTCGCCGAACTGGGCGTCGCCGTCGTTCTCGGCGATCTGCGCGGCGAACTTCTGCAGGTCGGCGACCTCGGCATCGGTCAGCCGCGTCTTCCCTTCCCACTGCTTCGGCCGCTGCAGCGGCGTCACCGTGTTGTTCGCCCACACGCCTTGAAAGTCGGGGTGGCCGTCCGGCAGACGGCTGACGGTCCATCCGGTCGCGGCCGTGGTGGTGTTCGCGTGCGACTGGGCAGCCAGCGCTGCGCCGCCGGCGATCGCGATCGCGACCGAGAACACCCCACAGGCGAGCCGATATCGCAGAGCCATGGCAGGACCTCTCAGTGGTTCGACAACGTGCCGCCTATTTCGTTCCCGCTCGCGCGCCGTTGTCGACGAGAAACCCGGCGACCCGTTCGTACTTGGCCGCCTTCGCGGCGTCGAGCGCCGTGCGCCCGTCGAGGTTGGCCGCGTTCACGTCGACGCCGAGCTCGACGAGCATCGTCACGGCCTCGAGCGCGAGCGCTTCGCGCTCCTCGCGCGCCGGCTGGATCCATGCCTCGCCGCCACCCATCCCCACCGCCGCCATCAGCGCCGTCGTCACGTCGATGCGGCGCTGGAATCCGCTGCCGCCGCGCGCCTCGACCACGTGCTCGCCGCGATGCACGAACCACGGATCGGCGCCATGCCTCACCAGCAGCTGCATCAGAGCCGGGCCGCCGAAGCGCGCCGCCAGCCAGAACGGCGTCGCGCCGATCAGCTCGGGGCTGAAGTGGTAGTCCCGCGACGAGCGGCGCGTGGGCGTCCAGCTGGTCACGCGAAAGTTCGGGTCGGCGCCGTGGGCGAGCAGCGCGGCGGCCATCGCCTCGTCCCGGCGCATGACGGCGGCATGCAGCGCGGTGAACCCGGCGCGCGCGGCGTCTGGATCCGCGCCATGATCGAGGAGAAACACGACCAGCTCGCGATGGCCGGCGTGGGCCGCCAGCGCCGTCGCGCTGACGCCCCAGGCGTCGGCGTCGTTGACGTTGGCGCCGGCCGCGACCAGGCGCGACGCCGACTCCAGATCGCCGACGCGCGCCGCGAACATCAACGCGGTGTCGCCGCCGTGCGGGATCGCCCGGTTGTAGTCGAGATGGCCGTGCGGCGGCACCGCCATCACCTCGTTCCAGACGTCCGACCGCGCGTGGATCTCCGCACCGTGCGCAATCAGCACTTTCACCACGTCAGGATGCTGCTGCGACACGGCCCACATCAGCGCCGTCTGGCCACGCGCGCCGTGCGCGTTCACGTTGGCGCCCTTCGCGATCAGCTGTTCGACGACCGCCGGATAACCGGATCGGGCGGCAGCCATCACCGGCGTCTCGCCAAGGAGCAGCGCCGCATTCGGGTTGGCGCCGGCCTTCAGCAGCCGCGCCACCATCGCCTCGCTCCCGTTCAGGCTCGCATTCCAGAGCGGCGTGACGCCGAGATCGGTGGCCGCGTCCACGCGCGCACCCGCACGAATCAGCAGGTCCGCGGTCGCGACATCGTCGCGGTAGCTGGCCCAGTGAAGCGCCGTGGTCCCATCGGCGGCGGCGGCGTTGACGTCGACTTTCTTCTGAACCAGCGCGCGCACCGCTTCCGTGTCGGCACTCTTCGCGGCATCCAGAAGCGGGGACGTCTCCGTCGCACTGGCCACACCCGTCAAGAACGCCAAGCACGCGAAGCACGCACAGATCGGTACTGAAAAGAAGTCTTTGCGGTTCTTGCGGCCTTTGCGTTCCACGTGTGTGCTCTTCACACCGTGAATCTTCACACGCCCGAGAGCGTATCCAGCGACAGCGCGCCGGTGCTGCCGCCGATCTTCTCCACTGGCAGGCCCATCTTGTCCACCAGCGTCACGAGCAGGTTCGCCATCGTCGGCTTGTCGGTGTAGGCGAGATGGCGGCCGCCCTTCAGCGTCCCCGATCCGCCGCCGATCACGAGCAGCGGCAGGTTGTCGCCCGAATGGCGCGTGCTGTTGGAGATGCCGGACCCGTACAGGATCGTCATGTGATCGAGCAGCGAGCCGTCGCCGTCGGGCGTCGCGCGCAGCCGGGCCAGGTACTTCGAGAACAGCTCCGTGTGGTAGCGATTGATCTTCGACATGTGCGCGACGAGCGCGGGCACGTCGTTGTGATGCGACAGCGGATGATGCGCTTCGGGCACGCCAATCTGCGGATAGGGACGCGCGCTCTGCTCCTTGCCGATCATGAAGCTGACGACGCGCGTGAGGTCGGACTGGAAGGCGAGGAGCTGCAGGTCCAGCATCAACGCGAGGTGATCCTCGAACACCGGCGGCGCACCCTGCGGCTGCTCGATTGTCGGCAGCTCGAGCTCCGACTGCTCCTCGGCCTTCTGCACGCGCCGCTCGACGTCGCGGACCGCCTCGGTGTACTCGTCGATCTTCGTCCGATCCTGCGAGCCGAGATCCCGGCGGAGGCTCGCCAGCTTCTCGGATACCGAATCGAGAATGCTCTTGTGCTGGCGGAGCCGCGCTTCGCGCGCGCCGCGATCGGTGCTGCCGCTGTCGCCGAACAGCCGTTCGAACACCGCGCGCGGATTCCACTCCATCGGCAGCGGCTGCGTCGGACTCCGCCACGACAGCGTGTGCGTGTAGACGCAGCTCAGATTCCCGGTGCAGGCGCCGGCGTTGGCGGGCACGTCCATCGACAGCTCGAGCGACGGCAGCTGCGTCTCGCCGGCGAAGTGCTTCGCGAGCATCTGGTCGATCGAGACGTCGGCGATGATCTCGATCTCGGTACGGCCGCCGCGCGTCGTGCCGGTCAGGAACGATCCCGAGGCGCCGGCATGGATGTAGTTCCAGTTCGCCTTGATGCCGGAGAGCACCAGCATCTGGTTCCGGTACGGCGCCAGCGGTTCGAGGATCGGCGAGAGCTCGAACGCGCTCCCCTCTCCCTTCGGCAACCAGTACTCCATCGCCATCCCGTTCGGCACGTAGAAGGTCTGGAACCGGTGCACCGGCTTCGCCGACGCGCGGCCGCGCAGCGAAAACGCCGGGAGCATCGCGTCGAGAAACGGCAGCGTCAGCGCGGCGCCGAGTCCCCGCAGAACCGTCCGTCGCGGCAACGGCTTCGAATTAAGACACGTCATCATGCCGCCCCTACACTCTTTGAACGCACACTCAGTTCCCGAACTCCGGACTCTTCACGATCCCCAGGATGATCGACGACCATCGATATTTCTGCGGCGCGGCATCGCGCACGATCTGTCTCACCGCCGGTCGGTCGTAGTAATCGAGCGGCCGTCCGAGCGCATACGCGAGCAGCTTTTCGGTGAGCGTGCGCGGAAACTGCTCCGGCCGCTCGAGGAGGGCGGCGCGGAGGCCGGCCAGTCCCTCGATGCTGGCGCCGCTCACGGTCGTGCCGGTCGCGTCGACCTTCCGTCCCGATTCGTCCACCGTGCGCCACGCGCCGATCACGTCGAAGTTCTCCAGCGCAAAGCCGAGCGGATCGATCGTCGAATGGCAGCTGCTGCAAGACGGATTCTTGCGATGCTCGGCGAGCCGTTCGCGGATCGACGCGGGGCGGGCGCCGGGCTTGTCGCTCAGGTTGGTGTCCACGCCCGGCGGCGGCGGCGGAACCGGCAGGCCGAAGATGTTGTTCAGCAGCCACTTGCCACGCAGTACCGGCGACGTGCGATCGGGATACGAGGTCGTCGCGAGCAGCGCACCCTGCGCGAGCAGCCCGCCGCGCTGGTCGTGGTTCGGCAGACTGACGCGGCGGAAGCGGGTGCCGTAAACGCCGGCGATCCCGTAGTGGCGCGCCAGCCGCTCGTTGACGAACGTGTAGTCGGCATCGAGCAGATCGACGACGCTGCGATCCTCACTGATCGTGCTGGCGACGAACAGTTCGGTCTCACGCCGCAGCGCCTGCATCAGGCTCAGGTCGTAGTTCGGATAACGCTCGGGATCGACAACCACCTCGTCGACCCGCCGCAGATTCAGCCACTGCGCCGCGAAGTCGTCGACGAGCGCCTGCGCGCGCCGATCCCGGAGCATGCGCTGCACTTCCTGTTCGAGCACCGCCGTGCTCGTCAGCTGACCGCGCTCGGCGAGCGACAGCAGGCGATCGTCTGGAATGCTGCTCCAGAGGAAGAATGACAGCCGCGAGGCCAGCTCGATGTTGTTCCTCGCCGCGTCCGCCGACGGCACGTGCACGCGCAGCAGAAAGTCGGGATCGACGAGCATGCGCTCGAGCGCGAATTGAATCGCCGCGTCGAAGTCGCCGCCGTCGCGCCGCCGCGAGTCGAAGAACCCGGCGAGGGTCTGCACGTCGCCGCCCGTCACCGGCCGGCGGTAGGCCAGCCGCGCCATCCTCGAGAGAATCGTCGTCGCGCACGCGCGTTCGTCACCGGCCGACGTGGGCGTGCACACGAAGATCGCGCGGCGCGACGGCGTGTCCGCGGGCGGACCCGACACCGTGTACGGTCCGCCAATCTGCACTGCGCCGACGCTCGCATAGCCCATGTAGATCTGGTCGTCGGTGATCACCCGCCCGCGCTGCAGCGGCTGCGGCAGACCTTCGGGCTCCCACAACTGCCGCACGAACGACACGCCGACGGTGTGGGAGCCGGCGGTGATCGGCGCGCGAACCTCGAGGCCCGCGTCGCCACCGACCTGCATGTATTTTTCCCACGAGTCGTCGCCTGCAAATCCCGGCTCGCCGTCGCCGGCGTAGCTGGAGGCGGCTGGCCGTCCCGTTGCGCCCCCGCCGACGGTGAACCGCTTCAGCAGCCTGCCGTCGACGCGGACGTCGAGCTGCTGTGGCCAGCCCATGCCCTTGATGTAGTCCTGATACTGGCGCTGGAGGCGGATCTTGATTGTGTAGTCGCCGTCCACGGGAAAGTCATGATGAATCGCGAGGCCGCCGCGCGATCCGAACGGCAGGTCCTCGCTCTGCCGATCGTCCTGGACGACGTGCAGCGGGATTTCGAAGGTCGCAACCCCGGGGCTCGCCGGCGGCAGGCCCGTGGCCAGGCGGGTGACCTGGCGCGCGACCGACAGATACCGTTCGAGATGCGCGGGCGAGATGGACAGCGCCTCGGCGAAGTTGTCGAAGCTGCCGTCAGCCGTTTCGTCGCCCGGCAGAAGCGGCCTGACGTCCACGCTCGCCGCATCGAACGCAAACAGATCGCGAATCGCGTTGTTGTATTCGGCGCGGTTGAGGCGATGCACCGGGATCGTGCGACCGGGATTGGGGTGGCTCGCCCACGCCCGATCGATGTCCGTTTCGAGGCCGGCTGCGAGCGCGTGATACGTCGCCGCGTCGGGGCGCGGCCTCCCGGGCGGCGGCATCGACCCGGCCCGCAGCTTGGCGATGACGCGCTCCCACAACTCGGGATTGACGGCCGGTGTTGACGGGTCGACACTGTCGAGCGCCAGCCCGGCGGTGTGCAGCCGCTCGTTGTGGCACGTGACGCAGTAGCGGTCGAGAACCTGACGCAGCGCGGGAGCGCCTGACGCGACCGCAGCCGGCTGGGCGCTCTGCGACAATTCGGGTGAAGAATCCGGCGAGCGAAGCCGGGCAGATGTGTGAACGCTCGAGAGCGAGCCGAGGCAGGCGCAGACCAGAAGCGCGAGAATCGAAGCGCGCATGCGTCGGGCCGGACCTCCGGCGTCATTCTGCCCGATGCGTCGGCGATAAGTAAAGGAGTCGGCTCGACATGCGTCCTCGAATGGCAGCGCTCGCGGTCGGCCTGTTCACCTCGATGGTCGCAGCCCGATCAGCAACCGTTCAGCAGGCGCCGCCGGCCCGCGGCAGCGGCGACTGGCCGATGTACCGCCACGACCCGGCCGGAACGGGTCATTCGCCGCTTACCCAGATCACGCCCGCGAACGTCCCACAGCTGACGCGCCGCTGGACGTATCGATTGCAGAGCGCGGCGCCCGCCGCGCCAGCGGGACGAGGCGGCGGGGGAGGCGTCAATTCCGAGGCCACGCCGATCGTCGTGAACGGCGTGATGTACCTGCCGGCGGCCAATCGCGTCGTCGCGCTCGAACCGGAGACGGGAAAGGAGCTCTGGCAGTTTCCGATCAGCGGTGGAGCGCCGTCACGGCGCGGCGTCGCGTACTGGGCCGGCGACGACCGCCATCCGCCGCGCATCGTGTTCACGGTCGGACGCCGGCTGATCGCGCTCGAGGCGCGAACGGGCGCGCTCGACAGGGGCTTCGGACGCGACGGCGAGATCGATCTCGGCGTGCCTTACAACTCGGTCCCCTTCATCCACCGGAATGTCGTGGTCGTCGGGGCGAACACGCCGCCCGGCGCGATCGGCGGCATCGGCAACCCGCGCGCGTTCGACGTGCGCACCGGCGCCCGACTCTGGGAGTTCAGTTCCGTTCCCCGGCCCGGCGAGGTGGGTCACGACACGTGGGAAGGCGACAGCTGGAGAGATCGGCTCGGCGTGAACGCCTGGCCGTTCTATTTCACGCTCGACGAGCCGCGCGGACTGCTGTTCATCCCGCTGGCGTCGCCGATTCCGGGTGCGTACGGCGGCGATCGCAAGGGCGCCAACCTGTTCGGAAATTCCGTCGTCGCCGTTGACGTCGAGACCGGAAAGTACCGCTGGCACTTCCAGACGATCCATCACGATCTGTGGGACGCCGATCCGCCTGCGCCTCCCGGACTCTTCGACATCTCGCGCAACGGGCGCACCATACCGGCGGTCGCGCTGACGACGAAGTCCGGGTACCTGTACATCCTGAACCGCATCACCGGCGAGCCGGCATTCGGCGCCGTCGAACGCGACGTGGCGAAGAGCGACGTGCCAGGTGAGCAGGCGTTCCCGACGCAGCCGATTCCGGTGAAGCCGCCGCCGATCGCGCGCACCGAGTTCAAGCCTGCCGATCTCGTCACCGATGCCGACACGACGCCGGAGCACGCGGCGGCGTGCAGAGAGATCGTCGAGAAGAACGGCGTCTACAACGCGGGCCCGTTCACGCCGTGGGCGTACCGCGCGCCAGGTGCGCCGCCGAAAACTGCGCTCGTGTTCCCGGGCGGGCTCGGCGGCGCGAACTGGGGCGGCACCGCATACGCGCCGGAACCCGGATACGTGTTCGTCGCGACGCAGGACGTCGGCGCGCTTGGCTGGATGGAGAGCAGGGACGGATCGCTCGTGTCGTTCGACAAGGCGTCGCCGGAGCGTCCGGCCGGCCGCGGGATCTTCGACGTCAGGATCGACGGCGTGAGCTGGCCGTGCCAGAAGCCGCCGTGGGGCCGGCTGATGGCCATCAACGCGGCGACCGGCGACATCGCCTGGCAGACGCCGCTCGGGATCACCGAACAGCTCCCGGCCGCGAGACGGAACACCGGACGGCCGCTCGTCGCGGGACCGATCGTCACGGCCGGCGGCGTCGTGTTCATCGGCGCGACCGACGACAACCGCTTCCGTGCGCTCGACGCGCGCAGCGGCCGCGAGCTCTGGACGACGACGCTCGAGCGCCGCGGCAACGCCAATCCGATCACATATCAGGGAAAAGACGGCAAGCAGTACGTCGCCATCGTCGCGACCGACGCGCTGGTCGTCTACGCGCTGCCGTAACCACGTTCGCGAGGGGAAAGCAACCGCACAGAACGTCGAGCACGCAGAGTTCTATTGCTCGCGGCCGCTTGCTACATCCGTTTTCCCATCGGTAGTGTCGCAGGGAAGAGAGCAACCGCGTACCGCGAGCGAACGCAGAACGGATTCGAAAAAACCTCTGCGTTCTCTGCGCTCTCTGCGGTTGCTTTCCTTCTGGCGACCTAGAAGTCCGCCAGCGCGAAGGCGGTCAACGACGTGCCCGCCGGCATCAGCACGTACTGTTTGTCGTCCACCATGTACGTGATCGCGCCGGCGTAAAGCGACGAGCCGGTCTGGAAGTGCCACAGGTTCTTGCCCGTCTTCGCGTCGAAGGCCATCACATTGCCCGATCCGCCGGCGAACACCAGGCCGGACGCCGTCGACAGCACACCCGCCCACGACTGGGTCGTGTAGGGGAACTCCCAGCGCTTTTCGCCGGTCGCGACGTCGATCGCGCGCAGCGCGCTGAACTGCGTCTCGCCGAGGCGCTGCACCGCGCCGCCGCGGAACGCCTCGCCGGGCGTGTAGTCGTCCTTCCACGTGAAGAAGATGCCGCACGACTCGCGGGCGGTCACGAAGAACAGGCCGAGCGACGGATCGAAGGACGGCGGCATCCAGTTCGTGCCGCCCGACTGATCCGGACACACCTTCGTCCCGTCCTCGCTCGGCACGCTGTTCGGCAGCAGCATCGGCCGGCCGTCGGGTCGAACTTCCTTCGCCCACGTCGTCTGGATGAACGGCTTCGCGCGAACGAGCTTGCCGGTCGCGCGATCGAGGACATAGAAGAACCCGTTGCGGTTCGCGAAGAGCACGACCTTCTGCAGCGTGCCGTTGATGGTGAGATCTGCGAGCACCGGCATCTGCGTCGAGTCGTAGTCCCAGATGTCGTGCGGCGTGAATTGATAGTGCCAGCGCAGCTTGCCGGTATCGGCGTCGAGCGCGACGATCGACGCGGTGTAGAGGTTGTCGCCCTCGCGCTCAATCCCGCTGTAGTCCGGTCCGGCGTTGCCGGTACCCCAGTAGACGAGGTTCAGCTCGGGATCGTAGGCGCCGGGCACCCAGATCGACCCGCCGCCGTGTTCCCACGCCTTGGCGTCGGTGCCGCGCCAGGTGCCGTGTCCAGGATCCTCGGGACCGGCAGTCGTGTTGAACCGCCACACCTGCTTCCCGCTCTGCGCGTCGTAGGCGTCGATGAATCCGCGGACGCCATATTCGGCGCCTGCAACGCCCACGATCACTTTGTCTTTCACGACCAGCGGCGCGGTAGTCCCGCTGTAACCGTGCCGGAAGTTCGCCATCGTCGTGTCCCACTCGATCGCGCCGGTCTTGCGGCTGATCGCGACGACGTGGGCGTCGAGCGTCGTCTTGAACAGGCGATCGCCCATCACACCGAAGCCGCGATTGACCAGGCCGCAGCAGGCGATGAGACCGCTCGGAAGATCGCGCCGGTACCGCCAGATCTGCCGACCGGTGCGTGCATCGATCGCCCAACCGGTATCGAGCGGGCCGGTCACGTAGACGACGCCGTCGAGCACCAGCGGCGCCGCCTCGAACTTGCCGAGCGTGTCGGTCTGGAACTGCCACTGGGCGACGAGGCGGTTGACGTTTGCCGGCGTGATCTGCGTCAGCGGACTGTGGCGATGGTTGCCGTAGTCGCCGGAATAGGTGAGCCAGCGCGTCGGGTTCTTCAATCCGTCGCGCAGATCCTGTGGCGTCACCTGCGTCGGCGAGGGCTGCTGGGCCGCCACCGACCACGAGAGCGCGGCGGCCGCGACACCGGCGTAGACGGCGTGAACAATCACAGCACGCATGTTTCCTCCGCCTTACTCTCTGCGACAGCTAGCCCCTAGCCCCTACTGCGAGCCCCGAGCCCCAGCCACTTTTCGAGCCCTCTCTATCGCGGCGTATCCGCCGTTCCGCGCAGCGTCGTCAGATACCGCACCAGATCGTCGAGATCGCGATCGTTCAGTCGATCGGGCGGATACACCGGCATCAGCGACTGCTTGTCGAGCGTCACCTCGGCGAGGTTCGACTTCAGGAAGCCTTGCAGGCGCTCACGCGTGTCCATGATCTGAATCGAGAACTCGTCCTCGTTCTTTTTCACGCCGCGGATTTGCTCGCCGGTTCGCGTGACCAGCGTCACCGGCTCGTAACCGGGACGGATGACCGGATTCGATCCACGCACCTTGCCGGCGAGTCCCGCGCGCGGCCGCGCCGTTCCAATCCGGGAGAGATCCGGGCCGAGCTGGCCGCCGCGCCCGTTCACCAGGTGGCAGCCGGTGCAGTTCGCTCTGAAGATCCGCTCGCCGTTGACGGCGTCGCCGGTCTGAGACGCGGGCGGAACGGCGCCCAGCGTCCTGACGTACGCCAGCACCTGCCAGATCTCCTTGTCGAGCACGCGCTGGGGGTCGGCGCCGATCATCTCGGTGCCAGGGACGCCGCGGCGCACGATGTCGAACATGCGCCCATCGGTGCCGCCGGCGGCCCAGAATCCCGTGAGGTCGGGACCCAGATAGCCGCGCGCATCGGGTCCGTGGCAGCCAGCGCAGCGGGTGCGAAACATCGCGCCGCCGTTGCTGATCGCCTGGGCGTTTCCTTCGAGCGGGTTCTTGGCGGGCCTCGCCTCGCGCGGCGCGGCCGCCTCCTGCGCCATCCCGGCGGCGCCACAGGTGACCGCCAGCACGATCGTCGTCACCCCCAGACATCGGCTCATGACCGCCTCGCTTGCTGATGTTGGCGATGAGATACACCCGAAGCGGGCAGGGGTCAAGGAATCCGTTTATTCGGGCGGAAAGAGCGGACGGAGCCGATTAACGGCTCACGGCTGCGGCGGGACGTCGCCGCCGGACGAACCGGCAGACAGGACGCGGCCGTCGGCGAGGGTTACGAGGCGCGCGTTCGCCCGGCTCGATCCATCTTTCGCCGCGGCGCCGCGAATGGTCACTTCGTCGCCGACGTGCACGGACGTCGGCCGCCACCCGCATTCCAGCAGGGCCTTGGGAGGGGCGAGCTCGACGCACCAGTGCGTCACCGTGCCGGCGCCGTCGGTGACGTCGATGTAGCAGTGCGCGTGGGGATTCGTCCACTCGAGCTTCGTCACGACGCCGGTGAGCACGAGCGGCTTGTTCGCATCGTATTCAGCGGCGAACGAGTGATGCGCCCGCACAACCGGGGCGCCAAGCACGAGCCCGATTCCGGCGATCAGGCCGCAGAGCTTCAGATGCATTGGGTTTCGCCGGGGCCAACCCGGACGGGAACAGAATAGGGAGTCGGCGAGGGTGCCTTCAATGATCTTTGGTGGTGTCGCTCGTAAGACAAGCGCAAGTAAATGGTAATAAAAACGTAAACATGACGTTTCACTTATGTATTCCTTGTGTTGGCGTAATTATTTTGCAAAGGAGCGTGCCGATTGCAGGGAAGGAAGGCGCAATGGCTCGAAATCGTGACGGTTCAAGGCGAGTCGCAAGGGTCGGCGGTGTTGCGCACCTCGCCTTCGCGGCGTTTGCGGCTGCCTTGGCGCTGCGTGGCATCACGTCGGTCGTTCATGCTGACGCGGCCGCAATCGACGTCGCGCGATCGCAGCTCACGATCTCGGTCTCCAAGTCGGGTCTGTTCTCGGCGTTCGCCGACAACCACGTGATTCGTGCACCGATCGCGCAGGGAGCGCTGTC
>DATFWL010000204.1:0-9353 GCA_035259385.1 Vicinamibacterales bacterium
ACGCTCCCGGGCGGATCGGGTCGCGGGCTCTCAGGTCCTGGCCGGCATGTTCGTCGTCGGCCCGATCATGGAAGGGTCCCTGAATCTCCCGCAGGACTGCGAATTCTCGCGCTCCCTGACCCGCCTGCCGTTCAAGTTCACCTGCACCGGCCCGCACATGCTCGCGCGCGTGTTGAACAACTGCCACTACCCGGATCTTCCGGCGATGGCGATGGACATCGCGAAGGTGCTGCGCAATCAGCTGGCGCTCGTCGAAGCCGACACGGTGCAGCTCGACGAAGCCAGCATCGTCGGCTACCCGCAGGACGCGGACTGGGCGGCCGACGCGATCAATTACGTGCTCGACGGCATTCCCGGCGAGAAGGCGGTCCACCTCTGTTTCGGCAACTACGGCGGGCAGCCGATGCTGCGCGGATTCTGGCGTGACATGGTGCCGTTCCTCAACCGGCTGCGCGCCGATCACCTGGTGCTCGAGTTCGCGCGGCGAGGCTACGACGAGCTCGAAGTCCTCAACGACCTCGATCGCCGAATCGGGCTCGGTATCGGCGTCATCGACATCAAGGACAACGAGGTGGAGAGCCCCGAGCTGATTGCCTCGCGGATCGAACGGATCGTCGGAATCGTCGGGCCGGATCGCCTGAAGTACGTGCACCCGGACTGCGGCTTCTGGATGCTCCAGCGGAGCGTGGTCGATCGGAAGATTCGCGCGCTCGTCGCCGGCCGCGATCTGTTCGAGGACCGGCTCTGACGACGCCTCGACGTGGCGGGAACGCTTCAGCCGAGCGACGTGGAACGCCAGTGATCTGACGAGCCGATCAGATGACGACGCAAGGTCTTTCTGAGCCGGAACGGGCGGCGGTTCGCGCGAAGGTCTTCACTCATCTCGCCGGCGTCGTGATGGCGCCGACGGTGAGCGCGCTGTCGGAGCGCGGCGCGCTCGACGTGCTGATGGCGGGCGCGGGTCCCGTCGCGTTCGCCGATCTCGTCGAGCGCACGCACGCCAACGCCGGCTACCTGCGTGTTGCTCTGCGGTTGCTGGCATCCTGCGGCTGGCTCGTCGAGGAGTCGGGCGGCAACGATGCGCGGACGTACGCGTTGACGCCGGACGGACACGCGGCGCTGACGCTCGCCCGCCCGTTGCACACGCAGGTGACCTCCTCTTTTCTGCCCAAGGCGCTCATCCTCGACGACGTTCTCGCCGGACCGTCGGACGAATCGTTCATCGCCTCGGTCGGCGATCTCGTGACGCTGGCTCGGAACGGATGGGGCATCGCATCATCTCCGGATCCGGCCGCTGCGCGCATCCACGATCGCATTCGCGGCCATCTCGAAGGACTGTTCGCCGCGCCCGCGATGGTCGCGCTCGCTCGTGGCGGCATCTTCGCGCGACTCGCAGAAGGCCCGCTCGATCTGCGATCGACGGCGGCAGGCGCCACGTCAGTGGGGTGTCTGCTCGACCTGCTGTCCACCACCGGTTGGGTGGAGCGCACCGGGTCGGTCGTCCAGTTGACGGGATGCGGACGGTACGCCGCGCAGATCGCGAGCGCGTACGGCGTGACCGTTTCGTACCTCCCGATGTTCGCCGTGCTGCCGACGCTGCTCTTCGGCAACGCGCGCATTCCGCGGGTCGATTCGAGCGGCGTCGAAACGATGGTCAACCGCGCCATGAACGTCTGGGGCAGCGGCGGAGCGCACACGACCTACTTCAAGAGGCTGGACGAGATCGTCGTCGATATCTTCAACCGGCCGGTGTCGGAGCAGCCGCGCGGCATCTGCGACATGGGATGCGGCGACGGCACGCTGCTGGCGCATCTCTACTCGGTGATCAGGGATCGGACGGCGCGCGGACGCGAGCTCGACAGCCACCCGCTGGTCATCGTGGGCGCCGACTTCAACCGCGTTGCGCGGCGCGCGACGAGACACACGCTGCACGCGGCACGGATCCCCGGCTTCCACGTGATCACCGGCGACATCAACCGGCCGGCGCAGCTGGCGAGCGATCTCGAAGCGATCGATCTCGACATTCACGATCTGATGCACATCCGGTCGTTTCTCGATCACAACCGCCCGTACGTGCGCCTCTCGAACTACGTCAGCGGCTCACGCCACGCCTCCACCAGCGGCGGGTTCGCATATCTGGGCGAGGAGATTCCAGCCGACGAGCTCGAGGAGAACCTGGTGCGACATCTGCGCCGCTGGAGACCGTACGTCGGGCGATTCGGCCTGCTGGTGCTCGAGCTGCACACGCTCCCGCCGGCGTTGACCGCGGCCAACCTCGAGCGAACGCCGGCGGTCGCGTACGACGCAACGCACGGGTTCTCCGATCAGTACCTGGTCGAACTGCCGGTCTTCGACGCGTGCGCGCGTGAGGCGGGACTGCGGGCGGAGCCGCGCTGGCAGGCGAAGTTCCCGCCTTCTGAGCTCGCCACGGTCAGCTTGAACTACTTCACCGCCGCATGACGCACCGGGAGGGAAAGCAACCGCAGAGTACGCAGAGATCACAGAGAAAAGAACTGCTGATCTCGCGCTTTCAGAGAGAAAGAAATGTTGCTCTGCGCACTCTGCGTTCTCTGCGGTTGCTTTCCCGCTCAGTGCCAGAACTTCCTGCTCGCGATTGCGGCGCCCTGCGCGAGCGAGGCGAGCTTGGCCCAGACGACATCCGGATCCACGCCGCCCGATCCGACGTGAATGCTGAAGCCGCAGTCGACGCCGGCCATGACCTGGTCGCGGCCGACGAGGTTCGCGTAGCGCGCGATCCGCTGCGCGACCAGCTCCGGGTGCTCGATGTAGTTGGACTGACACTCGATGCAACCCGGGATCAGCACTTTCCCTTCCGGCACCTTGACCGTTTCGAACAGGGCCCACTCGTGGGCGTGGCGCGGGTTCGCCGCCTCGAACTGAATCGCATGCGGCTTCGCTTTCCACACGACGTCGACGATGTCCTGGAGCGGCACGTCGAAATGATGGGGACCGGGATAGTTGCCCCAGCACAGGTGCATCCGGACCTGGCCGGCCGGGATGTTCACGAGCGCGCGATTGAGCGCCTCGACGTTCAACTCCATGCGATCGCGAAAGCCGGCGAGATCCAGCTCCCTGAACTGCGTGTGCCGTCCCATCGCCAGGTCGGGACAATCGACCTGCAGCATGAGACCGGCTGCAACGATCGTCTCGTACTCGTGCCGCATCGCCTCGGCAATCGCGAAGACGTACGCCTCGTGCGTCGGGTAGTACTCGTTGCGGAAGAAGAAGGCGGTCACTCCGGGTGAGGCGGCGGTCATGAAGGCGGCGCCGCCGCCGTTCGCGTCGACGGCGGCCTTCAGCCGCTCCGCATCCCGGCGCGGCGCTTCCAGGTCGCGGACGCTGATGGACGCGTCGCATGCTGGCGCCCTGCGATGCTTGCGGCCCGGGTCGGCGATCACGCGCGCCTTCGTGGTGGGGAAGGCCTCGACGTCCTGGAACACGTAGGTGTTGCCCGTTCCGCCGAACCCGTTCAGCCGATCCTTGATGTAGGTCGCATAGCTCGGCTTTCCCCACTCGCCGTCGTTGACGATGTCGATGCCTGCCTGCCTCTGCCGCGCGACGGCGTCGTCCACCGCCTGGCACACGCGCACTTCCATCGCCGCCCGGTCCACGGGAATACCGTCTTCCCTCGCCCACATCATCGCGATCAGATCGTCGGGGCGCGGCAGGCTGCCGACGTGCGTGGTGAGAAAACGGCCGCTGGTCGCCATCGGTGTGCCTCGCTTCGTTCGAACGGTGGAAGAACCGCGCGCCGTTCGCGAAGAGATTACTCGATCGACGGCGGATGCGGCGTTGACAACCCGCCGCGTATACGTGAGACTCCGCCACGCGGGCAGTCGGCCGCACGGGTGTAGAGCCGCCGAGGCGCGTGCCGGCGGGCGCACGCTGTAAGGCCGGCGACTCAGCCATCAGCGATGCCGGGACAGCTTCTTCCGACGACAGTCGTCGGCTCGTATCCGCAGCCGGAGTGGCTGATCGACCGGCCGCTGCTGGCAGCGAACACGCCGCCGCGCGTGCGCATGCGTCAGCTGTGGCGCATCGCGCCCGAGCTTCTCGAGCAGGCGCAGGACGATGCGACGCTGCTGGCCATTCGCGATCAGGAGCGCGCCGGCATCGACATCGTGTCGGACGGCGAGATGCGGCGGGAGAGCTACTTCAACCGGTTTGCGACCGCGCTCGACGGCATCGACCTCGACCGCCCCGGCACTGTCATCAGCCGCAGCGGCAAGCCGGCGCTCGTGCCACGGGTCGTCGGACCGGTTCGGCGGCTGCGGCCGGTCGCCGTGCGCGACGCGCAGTTCCTGCGCGCGAACACCGATCGCGAGATCAAGATCACCGTTCCCGGTCCGTTCACGATGACGAAGCTCGCGCAGAACGAGCACTATCAGTCCGACGCGGAGCTGGCGATCGACTACGCCGCGGCAGTGAACGCCGAAATCCGCGACCTGTTCGCCGCCGGCGCCGACGTCGTCCAGATCGACGAGCCGTACATGCAGGCGCATCCCGTCGATGCACGAGCGTTCGGCATCGCCGCGCTGCAGCGGGCGCTCGACGGGATCGCCGGGACGACCGCCGTTCACATCTGCTTCGGTTACGGCGCGATGGTGACGGGAAAACCGTCGCGCTACGACTTTCTGTCAGAGCTGGCGGCAACCAGCGTGCGGCAGGTCTCGGTCGAAACGGCGCAGCCTGCGCTCGATTGCTCCGTGCTCGCCGACCTTGGCGGAAAAACCGTTCTGCTCGGCGTCCTCGATCTCTCGACGAGCGTCGTCGAGTCGGCCGGGATGGTTGCCGATCGAATTCGCCGCGCGCTGCCGTACGTCCCGGCCGAGCGGCTGGTCGTGGCGCCCGATTGCGGCATGAAGTACCTCACCCGTGACGTCGCCTTCGCGAAGCTCGCCGCCATGGTTCGAGGCGCTGCACTCGTGCGCGCCGAAGTGGAGTCGGCGCGTGCACGTGACGTCCGTCTTCGCGCGGACGTGTTGAAGTCCGGTTGAAGCCGGACAGGACGGATAGCGTTCAGCAGTCGCGGTCTGGAGGAGCCGATGAAGAGCCTCGTGCAGGGCGTTCACCACATCACGTTGTGCCCCGGCGGCGCGCAGCAGGATATCGATTTCTTCACGCAGGTACTCGGGCAGCGCATGGTCAAGCAGACCGTCCTGATGGATGGGAGCATTCCGATCTATCACCTCTACTACGGCAATGGCGACGCGGACGTCGGCTCGATCGCCACGAGTTTCCCGTACTCGCGGAAGCCGGGTCGCGCCGGGTCCGGTCAACTGTCCTGCACCAGTTACACCATTCCGGCGGGCGCGGTCGCGTTCTGGAAAGAGCACTTCGATCGGCATCGCGCCGAGCACAGCGGTGTGCAGGAACGGTTCGGCGCGAGATATCTGCGCGTCCGGCATCCAGCCGGACTGCTCTTCGAAATGATCGAGGAGAGCACAGACAACCGGAATCCGTGGACGACGACGGAGATCTCGCGGGACGTCGGGACCCGCGGCTTCTTCGGGGCTGTGCTGTCGGTTCGCGACGTGCGCGACCAGGAATCGTTTTTCATCGACGCGCTCGGCTTCCGCAAGGTTGGCATCGACGGCCCTTACCATCGCTTCGAGGTCCCGGGAACCGGTTCCGGACGCGTCGTCGATCTGCACGTCGAGCCGGAGCGGTCGCCTGGAAGCTGGGGCTTCGGCGCCGGCACGGCCCATCACATCGCGTTCAACGTCGAAACCGACGATGCCCTGGCGAAGCAGAAAGCCGTGTACGAGGAACTCGGTTTCACCGACGCATCGGAGATCAAGGATCGGTTCTACTTCCACTCCATGTACGTCCGTTCGCCCGGCGGCATACTCGTCGAGTGCACCGCGAACGTCCCCGGCGGGTTCTATCAGGACGAAGCGCCGGAAGATCTCGGGACGAAACTGCATCTGCCGCCCTGGTACGAGGATCAGCGCGACGCGATCGTCTCGCAACTGGAGCCGATCACGGTGCCGGAAGAAAACCGGCCACGGTCGGGAACGACGTCGGCGCCAAGACCGGCCGCCGCTGCCCATCAGGCTCCAGGCCAGGAGCCCCAGGTGCCGCTGTCTCGTTACAAGGCCACGTTCGACGACAAGCGACCGACCTAGCTGCGGGCGAACCCGCTTCGTCAGTGGCTCATCCGTGCGCGTCTGGCGCAGTCGGAGCGACTCCGCCCTGTCGGAGGCGCCGGGAACTGTTCTCGACCAGCTCGTACATCGCGTACGACTCGAGACGGCTGAAAACGTCACTATCGCAACGTGGAGCGCTCACGGCGCCGGCATGCACCGTGCTTCGGCCTTCCCGTTCGCAGTGACGTCGATTCAGGAGATTCCCATGCGCGAAGCGTTGGCAATCCGGCAATCGTGGATCCTCGTTCTGGTTGTGCTGGTTCTCGCCGCCACCACCCGGCAGGCGGACGCGCAGGGATTCGTCAGTCCGTTCCTTGGATACAACTTCGGTGGCGACGCCGGATGCCCCGAGATCACGAACTGCGAAGACAAGCACGCCAATTACGGCGTCGGCTTCGGCGCGCTCGGCAGCGTTGTCGGTTTCGAAGCCGAGATTGCCCACACCAGCGACTTCTTCGGTAGCACACCGAACCAGTCCACGGGCGTGCTGACGTTCATGGGCAACTTCATGCTGGCGCCGAAGATTGGCCCCATTCAGCCGTACGGTCTGGCCGGAATCGGGCTGATGCGGACCACCATCGAAAGCGCCGGCCAGGACGACGACGAGAATCAGGTCGCGTGGGATCTTGGAGGAGGATTAATCGGGTTCTTCAGCTCGCATGTCGGCGTGCGCGGCGACATTCGCTACTTCCACGCGTTCGAGGTGATCGACTTCTCCAGGTTTCCCAGCCTGCCGATCCGCGAGACGAAACTGGACTTCGGCCGCTTCTCCGTGGCGGTGATCTTCAAGTTCTAGCTATTCCCGCCGGCATCAGGATCGTCACAACCGACCACGCTTTCCTAACCGGACGCTTACTCCATTTCCATGATCGCCGCGCGCGAGTCACATACGCTGGTTCGGTCGCAATCATCGTGCTTTGTCGAATGCATTCGAAAGGACCACGTATCATGCGCTCACGACTCCTGGTTGCCCTCTCCTTCCTGATCGCCATCGCCGCGTCCGGATGCAGCGGCTCGTCTTCACCGGCAACGCCGACGCCGACGCCGACGGCGCCAGCACCATCCGCGTCGACGACCGCCGTGTCGATTCCGCAGGGCGCGTCGTTTCTGACCCTCACTGCATACAATCCCAATCCGGTATCGATCGCGCTCGGAACGACGGTCCGCTGGACCAACACCGATTCCGTGGCCCACACGTCGACGGCGGACGGCAACGCGTGGAATTCAGGGACGCTCGCCGCGGGAGCACATTTCGATTTCACGTTCCAGACTGCCGGCACGTTTCCTTATCACTGCGCGTTTCATCCGGGGATGGTCGGTTCGATCGTGGTTCGCTGAGGCCGCGTCACGCAGGCTCGGCCCCCTGCCGGATCCCCGGCACCGCCATGCGCGCCGGCGCCCGCCGCATCGTGGCGCAGCGTTTGCAATTCGCCGGCGTCAGGGAACTGGCACGACCGAGCAAGGACGCGCACGTGATCGACGCAGAATTCGATGACGCCAGATTGAACTGCGCGACCGCTCCTCTGATTTGATCAGGACGACGGTGAAACTCAGCGCGCTGGCGCTCGACTACGACGGGACGATTGCGGTCGATGGCGTTCTCGAGCCATCGGTTCGCGACGCGATTGCCGATGCGCGTCGGCGCGGGATCGTCGTCGTCCTCGTCACCGGACGACAAGTCTCCGACCTTCGTCGCGTCGCCGGCGATCTGACCTGCTTCGACGTCGTGGTGGCAGAGAACGGCGCGGTGCTGGATTTCCCGGCGAGCGGCCGTCACGTCCTGCTGACTCACCAGCCGAACGCTGCGTTCGTCGACGAGTTGCGTCGCTGTGGCGCTCGTGCGACCGTCGGCGAGGCGATCGTCGAAACGGACGGCACGTCAGCGGCCGCCACTCTCGAAGTGCTGCGGCGGCTCGAGCAGCCGCTCGTGCTCCTGTTCAACCGTGGCCAGCTGATGGTGCTGCCGCAGGCGATCGCGAAATCAACCGGCCTGCGTCAGGCCCTCGCGGCGCTGCGGATCTCGATCCACAACACGCTGGCCATCGGCGACGCCGAGAACGATCACGATCTCATCGACGCGTGCGAGGTGGGCGTCGCCGTCGCGTGGGGAAGTCGCACGCTGCGCGCTGCCGCCGACGAGGTGATCGAGGGCACGGACCCACGCGCCGTCGCCCAGTACATTCGCCGTGTCTCCCGGCAGCCGCGGTTGTCGGCCGCTCAGATGGGGCGCCACCGACTGCCGCTCGGCCACGAGCACAACGGCGACGCTGTCAGCCTCGCTGTCCGCGGTCGCACGGTGTTCATCGCCGGCGAACCCGGAACAGGGAAGTCGTGGCTGGCGGGGCTGCTGTGCGAGCAGCTGATCCTCCAGGGCTATTGCGTGTGCGTCCTCGATCCGGAAGGCGACTACCGATCGCTCGAAACGCTGCCGGGCGTCGCGGTGCTCGGTGGAGACGATCTGCCTCCGGGCGCGCGCGAGTTGCTCAAGGCCCTTCGCCATCCGGACGTGAGCGTCGTCGTCGACCTGTCGAAGATCTCGCACCGGCAGAAAGTCGAGTACCTCAACACGCTGTTGCCGCTGCTCATCGCGATGCGCCGGCGCACCGGGCTTCCGCACAAAATCCTGCTCGATGAAGCCCACTACTACCTTGGCCGATCGGACAGCGGCCATCTCGTCGATCCCGAGTTCGCCGGCTACATTTTCGTGACCTACCGGATTTCCGGCCTCGCGCCGTCGATCCGATCGTCGCCCGACGCGGTCGTGATGGTCACGAGGGAAACGGATCCGTTCGAAGCGGAGACGCTGCTGCGGATGTGCCGGCCGATGCCGCACGACGTCGGTCCCGCGATCTTCACCGACCTCGCCACGAACGAGGCGGCGCTGCTGCCTGGCGCCGAGGAGTCGCATGGACAGGTGCGGCGTTTCAGGCTCGCACCGCGTCTGACGTCGCATGTCCGCCATCAGGTCAAGTACCTGGACATGCCGGTCCTCAATCAGCACGCGTTCGTCTTCAGCGACCACGGCACGCGAGGGCCGACTGCGCACACGCTGAAGGAATTCACGGGACTGCTCGCAGCGCTGCCGTCGGAGCGAATCCGAGGCCATTTCCAGCGGCACGACTTCTCACGCTGGCTCGCCGACGTGTTTCGCGACCATCCGCTCGCGTCGCGCGTGCGCGAGCT
>DATFWL010000205.1:0-21949 GCA_035259385.1 Vicinamibacterales bacterium
AGACGGCGGACACGCCGTATCAGGAGCAGTGGAACGCGAACATGCAGCGTGAAGTGTGGGCCGAGACGCTGCTGACGATCGGATACATCGGTTCGCGCAGCGCCAACCTCTTCAAGCAGCGCGACCTCAATCCGGTGACGCCGAAGACGCTGGCCGACGGATCGATCGTCTACGGCGCGCCGCGCGGGCCCGCGGCGGTCGGCATCGTTCCCAACGCGCGCGTCAACCCGGCGTTCTCGACACTCAACACCGGAACGTCGTTCGCGACGTCGACCTACCACTCGCTGCAGACGAGTCTCAATCGCCGCTTCTTTCGCGGCGTGCAGGCGCAGGTGTCGTACACACTGTCCAGGTGTACGGATCTCAGCTCGGGCAACTTCGGAGGCGAAGGCGGCACCGCGTCGACCAATCCGTACGATCCCTACTACGACTCAGGACCGTGCGGCTTCAACCGGACGCACACGCTGCGCGCGAGCACCGTCGTCGCGCTGCCGTTCAAGGGGAACCGGGTCGTCGACGGATGGCAGGTGAGCGCGCTCCTGAACATGACGAGCGGGGCGCCGTTCACGCCGACGATCTTCGATCAATCGGGCCTTGGCACCGGCGCGCAGCGCCCGAATCTCGCGGCCGGGCGCGATTCGGACAGCATCGTGACCGGCAACATCAACCAGTGGTTCGATCCGACGGCGTACACGCTGCCCGCGCCGGGCACGCTCGGCGACGCGGGCAGAAACAGTCTGATCGGTCCCCGCTTTGCGACGCTCGATGCCGCGGTGTTGAAGACTGTCAGGCTTCAGGGCTCGTCGTCCATTCAGCTGCGCGCCGAGGTGTTCAACCTGACCAACCACGTGAATTTCGGACAGCCCTCAGCCAACGTGTTCGCGCAGTCGGTGAACGGCGGCGGCACCTACAGTCCGACGGCCGGCCGGATTACGACGACGGCGAGCACCGCGCGCCAGATTCAGTTCGGGATGAAGATCCTTTTCTAACCTCGAGACAGCGGAGGCAACGGAAGCAGCCATGTCGAGTCCGACGATCTTCGGCCTGCATCCGGACGCGCGAAAGAACAGCAACCGCGGAGCGCGCAGAGATCGCAGAGTTTTCTTTTCTCTTCTCTGCGGTCTCCGCGGTTGCTTATCGTGAGTGCAGCGTGACGGCAAAGACGCGAATGCACGTTCCCATTGCACTTCTCCCCGCGAACACTCTCAGAACTTGAACTCGACGCCGAGGCGTCCGATCATCGGCGGGATCACCGCGCTGATGTAGCCAAAGGCCCTCGACGTTCCAGGTGCGCCGTACTGATAGTTGACCGTCGTCGCCGCGTCGATATTGGTCACGTTGAACAGCTCGATGGTCGCGACGAATCGCTTGCTGCCTCCGAGCATGAAGTTCTTGGCTCCCCTGAGGTCGAGCACGCTCAAGCGTGGATTGCGGCGCGTCCCGAATGGCTCGAGCGGAATGGTCACTGTGCCGAGCTGAGGCACGCCGGCAATCTGATCGACCGCGTAGGCCGGTGTCCCGGCGAGGTAGCGATAGTTCAGGCCGAAGTTCACGTCGCGCGGAAAGTCGTAGGTGAACTGCGCCTTGACGGAGTAGTCCCATGTCTCATCCAGCGGGAAGCCCGTCTGATATGGGGCCGCCGGCTGGGCGGCCGATTGGTTCGCCGCAAACACACGAGTTATCTCCACCCACATTCTGCACTCTCGCGCGCGAGTTCTCGCCATTCAGGCCAGCGCGGTGATTGCCAACGGGCAGCATCCCTCATATCCGAACAGGGTTCCGCCCATCTCGCTGGTGCGACGTGCGGTCCGGGTTCTTCCCGACTTCTTTCCCGACGCAGGGGCCCGTGGGCCTGACGGTCGGAACGACGGTCAGCACTCGCCGTCACGCAGCCGCGTCGCCACATTGCCTGTCGAGAGCGGCTCGGTGGCTTGTTGAAGTACTACCACCGAGCCGCCGCGTGATAGCCGCCGACGGCCGACCGAAAAGATTGCGCGTTTCCCACGCGGCCCCACGCAAGCGTCGGTCCGGACATCTTCGAACACAAGTTCCGTCAGCCTCCCCTTTCTCCTTGTCGGCGGATCATTGATCACGACGGGAAGCGGCGCGTACGATGGACGCAATCCTGAATGACTCACAGCGATTCCTCACGCCGTCCCGCTCGCTAACGACAGATGGATTATGGACACCCAGGGGATCAGATGCGCGAGCACTTGTTACAGCAAATCCAAACATCATCCGTTCGCGATCTACTTGCCCTGACGCACATACATGATCGCCATCCCGCCCGAAACGGCAGCGACCGCGACAGGATATGGACGCTCCGCTTCGTGGCTCGTGACCGTGCGCCCGGCGATGATGCCGACGGCAGAGCCGAAGACGGCGTCACTCAGCCAATGGCGATTTGCTGGCAAGCGCGAGATGGCGACGTACGAGGAGAATATGTACGCGGGGACCGAATATTTCCAATTGAGGTGCCGCTCGAGCGCCGTCGCGAACGCAAACGTATCCGCAGCGTGCCCGGATGGAAACGAATTCTTGCCGCTGCCATCGGGTCGCTCCCGCCTGGTGGTGTACTTCAACGTCTGTGTGAGAGCTTCGGACATTGCGAGCGCCTCAATCAGGTCCATGCCGAGGTGCGATACCTTCGGCTGGTCTTTGATACGTCCGACAGCGTATACGACCGACGCGCTGCCCAGGAGCGTACCCAGTTCTCCAAGGATCTCGCCCGCCTTGAAGAATGTCTCCGCGGTGTCGTTGCCGACCAGTTTTTCGTTCACATCATCGTCAAAGGGATGCGCGGCGAGCGCGAGTCCGCCTCCCGCGCCGGCCCACAAGAGGTTTTCCTTCGACGGAAGGTACTTGAAGTTCGTAACGAGGTGTTTTGTCATGGCCTTGATTCCGGTGTGTCGTGGTGTGGGAGGCGGCCCGGCGGGTTGCCGTGCGATCCACGCATCAAGACTGTCGGCCGTAAACAACGGCGACGCCGGCGGCAGGATGACTGGGACCAGGTCGATCGCATCGGGGCGCTCGTTCGTCTGACCTGCAACCACTCCGCCCGTCAAAATCACTGACGCAATCGTCAAGATGATGATTGTGCAACGCTTCCGCATGAGTCCTCCTCTGGAACTCGAAATCGACAGAGAACTGGATCTGAAGTGCCGGTCCCGGGTCGATCGGTCGGCGCCGAATGAGGGGCGCGCTGTGAGCAGCGGCCCACAGACGGCGTTGATCTGCGAGACGTTCGTCCGATTCAGGAGATTGAACGGTTGCACTACCAGGTCGAGCTCTCCGTGCGGCGTGATGTCGAAGTAATTGAGGATCCGGAGATCGAAGGTTGCGGATGACGGCAACTGCACCGCGTTCCTCGAGAGGCCCAGCTGACACGAAGTAAAAGGAAACGCTCAGGTTCGGTCGTCATCTCCACCCCGTCACCTATTGACAGGACTGCCCGACCCGACGGTGACGATCGGCGCGATTTCGATGCCACTGAACGCGCGAACCCATGCGCCTGGCACGTCACCGGGTTTGCGATCATCTTCCTGTCCGATGGGCAGGTCGAACAGCGCACTCGCGACAAATCGATGTTGCACATCGTATCGCGAGTCGGCCCATTCCTCGGCCAGAGCGTAGGGGTTCTGAGGCTGTTCGGCGATGTCCGATGCCGAGTCCCACGCGTGTGACCACGTGTACGAGCAGGCCCACTCGATTTCGTTCGCCAAGCGACGGTTCAGAGACAGCGTCACGCCATGATAGGCCGATGCGGGTCGGCTGCAGCTCGAAGATCGCGTCCCATGCGCCACGACGGACGGTCGACACTGATCGACCGATCGCCGGACCGCCCTCGCCGATCTCTTCGACGATGCGATGCTGCTTGGCACTCAGCGCCAGCTCGATCGACGCGAGCACGAGGCGATCTGCGAAGAGGCCTCGGCCTCCACCGATGACCAACTGCGGGCTCCCCCCTCCACGCGATGCCTGCCGTCGACTCTCTCGCCGACTCGCGATGCCCAATGACGACGGGAACGCCGCGACGTCGAATCGCGCACCGGCGTCAATGGTCAATGCTGACGTGAGAGTCCAATGATCCTGCACGACGCGCTGGTCCACGGGATCGCGAAGTTGACATCCGCCTCGCCAGACATGATTCGTATGATGTCTGGGTGCCTGGCGAAAGAGCCGTCCAGCGAGCGAAAGGCGTAGAGCCCACGCTCGCGGTCGGCGCAGTCCCGTCGACGGCGCCGCGTTTGAAACCAGCGCCGATCGTCAGGAGATGCTGGCCTCGCGAGTAAGTCGCGGTATCACCGACTTCGAAATAAGACTGAAGGCGGTCGCTGTCGCCGACGTGCGCCGCGCGCCGAATCTGCGACGCCCGCAATGACTACTCCAAGACCTTGCGGAACGGCGCTCTGAAAGGTCTGACGACGTGCCGCGAACTGCCCTCGAAGATGGTTGGCGGTATCGGCCGTCAACGCCGTGTTCCACGATCCTGTCAGCGCCACCTCGCGCGTGGTGGCGCTGCCGCGCACGTCGATCCGAGACGCCGCCGCGGTTGAACGCGTCATGCTGGTCAATGGTCTGATTCCCCGCGACAGCTCCAGCGGATGCGCGTCGGTATGGTCTGCCATCGCATGCTGACCGCGCAGCTTATCAGAGGCTTGGGTTCATCCGCTGTTTGGGCGGTGCATCTGGAATCGAGCCGACTATCAGCGAGGCCGTTTATGGCGTGAACGTGTTTCTGGACAGTACGCGATTTGCATTTGACACTCTCCGGTCGCCACCACAAAACTGATTGTGTATGGACGGGCAGACTTCGGCTGAAACGCTTCTGACCCGCGCGGCAAAATCGCAGACCCGCTCATCCGGCCTTCCGCCCGCCCTCCTTGCCCAATCGGCTCGACGGCTTCGTCTCCTGGCGCTGCAGTATGCGTTCGTCTTCTTCATGAGCGATCCGCTCCTCGCGATCCTCTTTCGTGATCAACGAACCGCGTTCGCGGCGAGCCCGCTCCGATGGGTTCCGTCCGTCGTGTCGATTACCACCGCGCTGCTCGTGGCCGCGTTGACGTGGAGCCGCCGGATGTCCGTGGCAACCGTTCTCGGCACGGGTCTCGTCTTCGAAGTCGCCGGCAGCTTCGGGATTGCGGCCGCGCAATACCTGGATCCGAGCCGGTATAGTGTGGGGCCACCGTGGGCCGGTCTGTCGTGGGTCGCTGTGTGGGTGATCGGCTTCACCGTCGTGGTCCCCAGTCGGCCGCAGCGCGCGCTCATCGCGGCGCTGGCATCGGCCAGCTCGGTCCCACTCGTGGTCGGGTTCGCGATCATGACGCACCTCTCGCCGATCTCGCTGTCGCCGTCGCGATTCCTCTTCGTGGTCGTGGTCCCGTACCTTCTCGTCGTGCTGGTTGCCTACGTCGGCGCGCGGATCATCTATGGCCTCGGCGCCGAACTCAAACGCGCACAGGACCTGGGCAGCTACCGCCTCGTCGAGCGCCTGGGTCAAGGCGGCATGGGCGACGTCTGGCGGGCTCGACACCGGCTGCTGGCGCGGCCCGCCGCCATCAAGCTGATGCGACCGGAAGTCCTCGGCGGATCCAGTCCAGCGCGCCAGTCCGAACTGCACGCGCGTTTCGAGCGCGAGGCACAGGCGACGGCATCGCTGCGCTCGCCCCACACGATCGAGCTCTATGATTTCGGCGTCGCGGACAGCGGCGCGTTCTATTACGTGATGGAATTCCTGGACGGGTTCGATCTGGAGATCCTCGTCGATCGATTCGGGCCCGTTCCGGCCGAGCGCACCGTTCATCTGCTGCTGCAGATTTGTGATTCGCTTGCCGAGGCGCATGCCAACGGCCTCATTCATCGTGACATCAAGCCCGCAAACGTGTACGTCTGTCGCTACGGGCGGGAGGTCGATTTCGTCAAGGTGCTCGACTTCGGTCTGGTCAAGGAGCGAAGCGACCAACGCGCGACCGGCCTCACCTTGACGGCGGATCACCATGCGGGCGGGACGCCGGCGTTCATGGCGCCCGAGCAGGTGCGAGGAATCGATGCCATCGATCAGCGTTCGGATATTTACGCGCTTGGTTGCGTCGCCTACTGGCTCATGACCGGACAACTCGTGTTCACCGGTCGCACGGCGATGGAAACGATGCTGCAGCACACGCAGACCCGGCCCGCCCCGCCGTCGCAACGGACCGAGCTGAGCATTCCGCCCCCGCTCGATGAATTGATCCTGGCCTGCCTCGAGAAGAATCCGGACGACCGGCCGGCGACGGCGGACGAGCTCGCCACCCGCCTCGCCGCCATCAAGACGATGGCGCCGTGGACGCAGCAGCGCGCTCGCGAATGGTGGGACACCTACCATCCGAAGACGCCGGCTCGGCTCGATCTCGCGGTCGCGGCACACTTGCCGTTCTGACGCCGCATCCCGTGACCGCCTCCACGCGCACGATCGTTTCAACCGTGCTCTCCGTCGTCGCGGTGGCCGGCGCGGTAGTCTTCGCGCAATCCATCGCGCTGCCGAATCGCGCCGACTCCTTGAAGTTTGCCGCGATCGGCGACAACGGAACGGGCGACCAACCTCAGTACGATGTCGCACAGCAGATGACGGACGCCCACGCGAGATTTCCTTTCGATCTCGTCATCATGCTGGGCGACAACCTCTACGGCCAGCAGAAGCCCGGCGACTTCGTCAAGAAATTCGAGCGACCTTATGCGATGCTGCTGGCCGCGAACGTGAAATTCCAGGCGTCGCTCGGCAACCACGATCGACCGCAAAACGTGTCGTACGGCCCCTTCAACATGAATGGCCAACGCTATTACACCTACATCCGCACGAACGTCCGGTTCTTCGCGCTCGACAGCACCCTCATGGATCCGAAGCAGCTCGAATGGCTCGAGAACGCACTGAAGGATTCACGCGAGCCGTGGAAGATCTGTTACTTCCACCATCCGCTCTACTCGAACGCGAGCCGGCATGGATCGTCCGTCGACCTGCGTATCCTTCTCGAGCCGGTGTTCGTCAAGTACGGAGTGAATGTCGTCTTTTCCGGTCACGATCATGTCTACGAGCGCATCAAGCCGCAGAAGGGCATCTACTACTTCGTGTCGGGTGCCGCCGGCCAACTACGAAAAGGGAACGTGCGACCGACGGCGGACACGGCGGCGGCGTTCGATCAGGACCAGAGCTTCATGCTGATCGAAGTGGCCGGAAACGACATGTTCTTCCAGGCCGTGTCGCGGACGGGCCAGATCGTCGATTCGGGCGTCATCCGTCGCCAGACGAGAGTCTCCGAGTAAGGAGACGCGCCGCATGCCACCGTTGCGCTCGACGCTGCCACGACTCTGGGCATTCGCGCTGGAACACCTGCTGCTGTTGCCGGTCGGAGCGTCAATCGCCCTCATCTGGGCGAACGCCGCTCCCGAGAGCTATTACCGCGCGACTTATGCGATCGCTTTCGCGGTGAACGACGTCGCCATGGTGTTCTTCTTTGCGCTGGTGACCAAGGAAGTCGTCGAAGCGACGGCGCCGGGCGGAGTTCTTCACCCGTGGCGCCGAGCGTCAATGCCTGCGATCGCGGCGCTTGCCGCCACCGCGCTCTCCGCCTTGATTCACGTCTGGGTTGTCGACGCGCTCGATGAACCGGCACTCGAGATCGCGTGGCCGGTGACGTTCGGAACCGACATCGCGCTGAGCTACTTCGTGGCACGCATCATCTATGGCCGACACCCGATCATTCCATTCGTCCTGCTGCTCGCGATCACGTCGGACGCTCTGGGATTTTTTGCGGTTGCGTTATTCGAGCCGGTTCCGGACCTGCATCTCGTCCAGGGCACCATGATCATGGCGCTGGCGATCGCCATCGCCGCCATGCTGCGGCGAGCGCGCGTGAAGAGTTTCTGGCCGTATCTGCTCGGCGCCGGCACGGCGTCCTGGTACGCGTTCCTCAGGGGCGGGCTCCATCCAGCGTTCGCGCTGGTCCCCATCATGCCCTTTCTGCCGCACGCCGCGCGCGATCCCGGATTCTTCGTGGACGCGCGCCCTGATGCGACGGACACGTTGAGCCGATTCGAGATCGCCTGGCGGTATCCTGCGCAGATTGCGCTGCTGTTCTTCGGACTGGTCAATGCCGGCGTGCAGATGCGTGCACTCGAACCGGCGACGATGGGACTGCCGATCGCCATGATCGCCGGCAGGCCGGTCGGCGTCCTCCTCGGCGCGGGCATCGCGCTCGCCGCAAGGTTCCACCTGCCGCATCACGTTGGATGGCGGGAGCTGATCGTGATTGGATTCACCGTGGCCATCGGCTTCAGCGTGGCGCTGTTCTTCTCCGCTGCGCTGCTGCCGCCCGGCCAGCTGCGCGCCGAGACCAGCATGGGTGTGCTTCTGAGCCTCGTCGCGGCGCCGCTGGCTATCGCGTCGGCGAGGCTGCTGCGTGTGGGGCGGTTCGGGCGCAGGTGACCCGGAGTTTCGTCACTTCGGCGCGAGTGGTCAAGCGGCTTCGGCGCGGCGCTGGGTGAGCGCCTGATGGCGGTTCAGCACCAGCACAGCGAAGGCAATCCACAGGATGGTGAGCGCGACATTGACCATCGCAAATCGAGAGATGCTCAGCCGCAGAACGCTCGTGCCCAGGAACACGAGCGCCGCCGACAGCAGATCGCCGCTCCGCACGAAGAACGTATCAATCGCCTGCTTCGCCTTGTACTTCTCGTCTCGAGACGTCGGCAGCCACAGGAGCTGGCGCGCTGTGTTCATGATCGAGTAATCGGTGGCGTTTTCCGCGGTCTTGATCCAGCGGACCACGGCGAAGCTGACGCCAACCGCGATGACGGTGTAACCACCGAGCGCGATCAATGGCAACGCCAGCAGAACGCCTCGCAGCCCTTGGTACCTGACGAGCCGAGACGCCACGAACGCCTGCAGGACGAACGCCGCGACGTTCACCCAGAACTGGTAGTCACCGAAGAAGGATCCCAGATAGGCCTGCGCATTGAAGCTCGGATCCGCGGCCGCCAGCGCGCGCGCATGATCGGCCGCGAGATGCGAGACGAAATACTCGCCCGTCGTGTTCACGCCGTTCAGCAGGATCATCATCGCGGCGATCAGCCGCAGATAGCCGCTCTTCATCACCAATCCGAAGCCCTCGCCCCCTGCGAGCGCCTCGATGTGGTCGCGCGCCCGCGGTGTGACGCGAGCGTTGATCGCCAGGTACAACAGGGCTCCGACTCCGAGCAGGACGGCCGAAATCTGAAGAATGGCTTGCGGCGTGAAGCCGGCGCGAAACAGGTGACCGGCAATGAACGCGCCGAGGGGCGCGCCCGCCGTCTGCCCGATCACGATCATCGGAAACAGCCGGTCGCCCGCCTCCTTCGAATAAATGTCGTTCGCATACGCCCAGAATTGGGCGACCAGCGACATATTGAAGATGCCGACCCAGATGAAGAACGCCACGCCGACATACGGCACGCGGGCGGCGACCGCGAGCGCAAACAGCTCGATGTTGACAGTGAAAAACAGCGAGACGCCGACCAGCAGCCTGATTCGATCGACGCGCGACGCGAACCAGCTGTACATCGGAACGAATCCCATCAACATGAGCGCTTGTCCGGCCGCGGTGTATGACCGCACCTCGGCCCCGCCGCCCAGCAGGATGAGCGGTTCGCGCGCGGTCTTGATGACCGAGTAACAGATGAGGAGCAGGAAGACGGTGAGAAGCATCAGCATGGCAGTGCCGCCTTCACCAGCCCGCACGTCTGTGAACACGGACAACGCACGGTCCAGCCACGACTTGCCGTCGTCGAAGCGCGTCTCCGTCGGCACAGCGGCTCGCATGCCTGTTTCCTCTCGTCAGTAGACGATCGCCGCAGGCGCCGCGGTCTCCAGCGCAGAGTCGGTCAGCGTGAGCGGCCCGGACAGCTCCTGCAGATGCATTTCCCACCACCGTTTCGCGGCCGCTCGGTCCCAGGCAGAGGATCGGCACGCCTCGGCCAGGCGAAAGAGCTGCTCGGCGTCTTGCGGCCGTCGGTCTGGGTTCTTTTCGAGGCACGCCAGAACGAGATCATCCAATTCTTTCGGAATCGGCAGCTCCGTGCGTTGCGATGGCGGGACGGGCGGCGTCTGAATGTGGTGAAGCAGCATCTTCATTGGCGTGTCGGCTTCGAAAACAATCGCGCCCGTCAGCAGATAGTACACGACGCACCCGAGCGCGTAGACGTCGGCGCGCCGGTCGACGTCGCGCTCGCCAAGAATGATCTCCGGCGCCATGTAGGCCGGCGTGCCGCTGGTGGTGTGATCGCTCGTCACTGTCTGCTGCAGCGATCGAGGCGAGCCGACCTTTACCAGGCCGAAGTCGAGCACCTTCACGAAATCGTAATCGAGGCCCATCCGGCACACATAGATGTTTGCCGGTTTGATGTCGCGATGCACCAGGTTGCGCGCGTGTGCGTCCGCTAGAGAGTGGCAGACCTGCCGCAATAGGTACAAGGCGCGATCGGCGGGCACGGGTCCGAACTCACGCACGAGCGATTCGAGGTCGCGGCCCGAGAGCAGCTCCATCACATAGTAGAAGGCGCCATCGTGCGTCGCGCCGAAATCGAAGATCCGGATCGTATGCGGAGAACTCAGCGCCGCCGTGGCTTGAGCTTCTCTCTCGAACCGCCGCAGCATCGTCTTCGCCTCGGCGTCGGAACCCACGCCGAGCAACTCGGGACGAACGAGCTTGATCGCGGCCGGGCGCGCGAGCAGGCGATGTCTCGCTCTCCACACCTCACCCATGCCGCCCCGGCCGAGTAGCTCCACGAGCTGATAACTCCCCAGTTCCTGCGCCTCGCGAAGGCGATGTCCGATCTTCCGCAGCGCGTGTGGTGATACCGTCGCCAACACCGCGCATACGTAATTCGATGAGTACAGCACGAGTGTGTTCAGCGCCGACGGCACCTCCACCCCTCGCAGATGTGCGATCCAGACCGCCAGCGGATCCGTCGATGCTGCGGCGAGCGACGCGGCGAACATCTTCACAGGCGTGGTCGGCACGATCATCGATGCGAGGAGGATGACGATCGCGTTCCATGAAAGATGCTCCATCATGCCGACGTGGGCAATTCCTTCGGTGTTCAGCATCGCGACGGCGATCGCGTTGAGCAGCATGTAGCCGAGGCCGGCATCGCTCTTGGTCCGCGCGCAATGGTGGGCAAAGCGCACATGCAGGAACGCTGAGACCGATACGAACAGCCCGAGCGTCTCGATGACCACCGATGACCGCGTCGGGGTCGTCCCGAACGTACGCGGGAGGATCAGCGTGGTCATGACGAGGCCAAACGTCCAGAGCCCTGCGCCGGCGGCCGCGAAGACGCCGAAACGCTGGATCTGCTCATCCATCAAATCATCGGGAAGCGAACCCGTGATGATGCGCTCGGGCATGCCGGGCGGTGGCGTCCGCAGGCGTGGCGCGAGCAATCGTTGTTCAGCCATGGCTCTGCTCACCCGCGGGAATCGACCCGCGCAGAAGATTCGGACTCGGCGTCCGCGCGCCGCTTCAGTTCCTCCAGGTTGACCAGAATCGACTGGTTCGATCGGAGGAGCTCGGCCAGTACTTCGTCGCGCGGCCGTGTCGGCCGGTTGATCGGACGACGATCCTCCAGATACGGCCAGAGCGGCTGCCGGATGGTTGGCGGCAGGACGCCTTCGAGGTACTCGAGCGCGGTGCCTTGCAGGTGTCGATCGTCGGTATGCAGGCTCCGGAACGCAATCTGAAGCGGCTCGTGCGGCAGGACGAGCGAGAGCAGCGTGAAGACGTGTGCGAGGCTCTGGCCGGCCCGATCGCGGACGTAGCCGTCGATGAGCGGCACGCTCTCCCGCACGTCGACTTCGTCGAGCAGTCGGCGGCTCTCCCAGACCGGGCGGCCGACCGCAGTCTCGCGTTCAACGATGGCGAAAATGCGCGCGCTGTCGATCCGGACGATCGGATTCTTTTCGACGATCGCCGTAAGGGACCGGCCGCAGTGAAAACGGACCTCGAACCGAAGGTCGTCCAGTCCGAGTATCAGGCCGTCTGCGGCACGCTGCGAAACGCACACCGACAGCACCCGCGCCACGCGCCGGCGCACCGCAAAGTCCTGATTTGGATCGATCAGCGCGTCGATCAACTGACCGACCCGCTCTTCGGCAACCTTCCGCAGCGCGAAGACCGCGTCGGCCGCAACCGCGTCCCAGCCGAGCAGCGGGATCACGTGTGGCATGAGCGGCGCGGCCAGACCATCCTCTCTGTGCAGCACCTCGACGATTCGCTCGCGGTTTCGCGTGCGCAGCCACAGGATGTCCTGAATTTCGGGGTCGACGGGGAACGACGACATCGCCGCGCCGAGCCGTGGCGGATTTTCTGCCCCATCCGTGCTGGGGCTTGCGAAGTCGGCCTTGGGCCGCTTGAGCGTCTTGAGGACCAGCGTCCGTGTCATTCCGTCGGCAATCTCGGACAGATCGATCTCGACCGCCCTGTTGAGCAGACTCTTCTCGAGGGTCTGAATGTAGCCACGGTTCAGACGACTTCCAGCGATCATGGCGACGATCGAACAGAGAATGGCGAGAAGCAGGACAGTCGAGTACTGCGACGTCGCAGGTGCGAGAAGCAGCGCAATCCGAATCAGTCCGCCGCCGACGGCATCACCCATGCGGTCGAATCCCACATCGATGATCGACTTCGCGGCCCGTTTCTCCGCCGCCGGAATCGGCGTGTAGAACAGCTCGTAGCCGGTGCGAAACAGCGATCCGCGAAACACCGATTCGGCTGCGCGCGCGAACATCATGCCTTGAAAGCCCGGTGCGATGAGGCCGCCAATGGCTCCGGCGATCAGCGCCAGCGAAGGAGTGCTCGTCGTCGCCGCCAGTCCGAAGCGTTCGAGCGCAAACCGGCTGGCCGACGTCTGTAGGACGAACGTGATGAGGCTGGTGCCCGCATAAAACGCCGCGAACAGCCGGAGTAACGTGTCGCCGCGGCCAAACGTCTTGACCGCTTCGGCCTTGAAGAGATAGTCGAGGACCGCCGCACTGGCTGTTCCCAGCAGGACCACCGCCGCGAGCCGCTGCAGATATGCGGAACCCGCGAGAACGCGCAGCCCCGACTGCGTCGGCGGAGCCGGCGCGCGTAGGCGACCGCGCGCGGCCGCCGCCCCATCGGATTGAAAGGCAAGCTGCCGCACCTGCCAAGCGCTCAAAAGATGCAACGCGGCCAGGAACGGCAGCATCGCGGCGGCGCCCAACAACGCCGCCACGCGCTCGGCCAACAGCGCGCTGAGCAGACCGCCCATCGTCCCGGCACCGGCGATTTGACCAAAGCGCTTCTTCGCTGTGCGTGGATCGAACCTTTCACTGGCGACGAGCCAAAAACCCGAACCGAGCAGCGGGCCCGCCCCGGAAATGTGCAGGTAGACGATGACGGCGGCGGCAGCTGGAGCGCGAAACGTCAGCAGCCATTCCGCGAGGAACAACAAGCCGCTCGCGCCGAAATACGCGGGGACGAGCTCTGCGGGCGTGATCCTTCTCGCCGCCGACGCGTTCAGCGCCACGAAAACGACGGAGAATGCTGCGGTCGCGATGACCATCGTCGGAAGCGCCGTGTAGTTCAACGAACCGAGGAACAGCGCATCACGCGTCGCCTTTCCACCGATGAACTGGGCGGTCACTGCGCCCGCGCAAATCATCGCCGTCCGCAACAGGCGATGTTCGGAACGATTGGACGTCATCGCGTGAGACAGGCCATCTTGTTCAGAGTCAGAGAATTACAGCAACCGTCATCCTACCATCGAAGCGGGGCGCGCGAGATGAGTCGTCGACGGCACGACGAACACGCTCCGACCCGTCCTCATCGGAGCGCTGGCCTGTGTGTGGCTGGTCGCTGCGGCAACGGCCGCCCAGGAACAGACACCGACCCAGCAGGGAGCGCAGCTCACCATCCTGCAGCTCGACGACGTGTACGAACTCGGCGCGGCGAACGGGCTCGGTGGGGCGCCCGCGTCGCAACGCTGAAAAAGAATGTGGCGCGCGCCGGCGGACCCCCGTGGTTGTGCTCGCTGGTGATGTTCGTCGTCGTCGGTGGCCTCCAGCATCTTCCAAGCAAGCAAGATGATCGAGGCGTTCAATGCGATGGGCCTCGACGATGTGCTCAGGTCAGCATGTCATCGAAGGACCGGCTGGCGGAACCCTGGTTGAGGACGCGCTCGAACCCTACCTCACCTCCCATCGAATGATCGCTCCAACGGTCGCGAGAAGGATTCGCATCGCTCGCTGACCTTCACGCGTCGTACCTGACGACGAGCGGCCGGCCAAAGGCGCGCTCGAATCGCTCGTCGAGATCTCTCGCCAGCCACGACGACAGCGATCTCACCGACAACGTGACGGAGCGGTCGATCTCGCAATCGACCACAATGCGGCGGCCAATCAGACATCGGGCCTCGATCTCGTCGGCAAGCGCAAGAATGATCGCGGCGCGATTGACGAGGCTTGGGTTCACCCGGTTTCCAGTGTGAACCAACCATGACAGGTCGGCATGCCGATCGCCTGCGCGCCGCACGATCGCCGACACAAGGGCGAGGTCAGGATGCGCGAAGCCGTTGAGCTCGGTGCTCAGCAGAATGTCTGCCACGTGCTCGTGCCGATTCACGATGTCGAGGGTGCGGCCGATGTCCAGCACGCGTGCCGCGTAATCGATTGCGCTGACTACGCTCGCAGGCGCGCGCGGCTCGAGTGCACGCTGGAGCGCGGCAGCGACGGCGCAGCGACGCGCCGCAGCCTCCGGCCTCCATCCGTCGAATCGCGAGGCGAGCGACGTCACCGATGCCTCCTTCACGCTGACTGGCGAGCCGATGACCATGTTCAACAGATGGAGCGCGACGCCCTCGCGGAGGCCCTGCCCTGACACGAGTATCTGGTCGGCACGCACGAACTCGGCAACCGTTTGAATGACGACGGCGCCGCCGACAATCGAATCGGCACGTTCCGCGCTCAGTCCTGGAATCTCGTCGCGCCCTTTCTTCTTCGTAGACGCGAGGCGATCGACCACGTCCGCGAGGTGATCGACCGACAGTTCGTAGGCGTGTAGGCTGCGGATTGGATAATGTCCGCTCTGGCGATCGATCTTGGCCAGGTTGCGCAGTGTGCCGCCTGTGCCGACGAGTCGATCGCCCGATGTCAGGCGATTCACCGGGGCCTTTGCCAGGCGGCTCCGGACATGGTCGCGCAGCCGACGGAGCTGTTTGCCGGAAGGTGGATCGGAGTGGAGGAATTTCTCGCTCAGTCGAAGGGCGCCGAACGGTAGGCTCACAGTTTCGACCAGCCGACGCCGCGAGAACCGGGTGATCTGCAGGCTGCCGCCGCCGAGATCGAAAAGCAGGCCGTTCGAGACGGCAAGCCCTCTTACCGCCCCGGCGAACCCGTAGCGTGCTTCCCTACGACCTTCGATGATGTCGATCCGAATCCCGAGCTCGCGCCGCACGCGCTCTGCAAAGCGCGCGCCGTTGGTCGCGTCGCGCATCGCTGCGGTGGCCACGGCGACGATGCGCCTGGCTCCGGCGCTGCTGGCGATCGCCTGAAAGTCGCGCAATGCCGCCATCGTACGCGCCATAGTCGTTTCGCTCAGCTGCTGTCGCGCGTCGACGTCATGGACGAGTCGCAGCGCGGCACGCGAGCCGGCGAGGAGGCGCAGGTGGCTCGACGCGTCGCGCTCGAATACCACCACACGCCCTGAATTCGAGCCGATGTCGATGACGGCGATAGGGTTGCTACGGGAGACGCCCTGTCGTTCAGGCATGCCCGCTACGGGGTGCTCTCGGGCAGCCGTTCAAGCCCCACGAGCGTCCAGCCATTGTCGCCTCGCCGGAAGTACGTGCGGACCGGCCGTCGCCACATCGGGTGTGCAGCGCTGTCCACCGAGATGTCGACCCTGACGAAGTTGCCGGACGCCGTCGGCAACCCGCGCGGCGCCTCGATCGTCGTCGTCGCGCCCTGCGTTTCCGAAATCGGCTGCGTCTCGCCACTTGCGTTGTCGAACCGGAACCAGGCTGCGTGGTAGGTTGCCGGATCGCTCGCTACGCCGGCGGCGACCGCCGCATTCCCGAACGTCAACCGGCCGTTCGCGTCGAGGCGCGGGTCGACGACCGGATTCACAGACGTCAGATAGATGTTGGCGATTTTGTTGCGCCGTTTGATGAGCACGTCGGCAAGGTATTTCTCCGCCGCCGGGTCGCTATATTCACCTGTGTGGACGGCCGCCCTGATCATCTCGTCGGTGAACGCCGCCACGCGTCTCGCGGCCCAGAACGCATCGTCGTCGCGCATCTCGAGGTAGGCTGCCGTCGGCGTCTGCGGCCGCCACAGTCTGGGATCGAACACGTCTCCCTCGAACTTGCCGATCGACGGGTATTCGACATAGGGGACCGTCTGCCACGGACTGAGGGCGAAGCCGAAGGAGAACAGCCGACGCCTCGTGGTGTCGGCCTGGTAGAAGTGCTCGTAGCTGAGATCCCACTCGTACAGGTCATTGCACATGCCAAATGTGGAGCCGACATCCTGCAGGTAGTGCCTGACGATGGTGCGACCGTTCTCGGTCACGAGCGTGTCGAGCGTATTCGATGCCTTGAGATCCGTCAGGTTGGTCCACGCGCCGAAGACGCGCAACGCCCGCAGCTCGCGGCGATGCTCGTGCGGGACGAAGTCGTTGGGATCGTCGGGCCGCGTGCCGTCATAGAGAAAGCCGCCGAGGATCTTGCCGGGAATCAGCCGGCCGGCAACGACGCGATAGGACCCATCTGCGTTTCGCGCAACTTGCTCGAGGACCGCGTTCAAGTCATCGCGCGTGAACTTCGTCCGCGCTCCTGACGGGCGGCGAAGCGTGGCGTTGGGGTCGAACTCGACCCGCTTCGGATCGAAGGTCGTCAGGAACGATTCCACCTGGTAGTAGCCGAGTGCCCAGAAAATCTTTGTCGCGACTTCGACGGCTCCGGTCGCCCCTTCCGCGAAGTACGGGGGATCGAACTCGAGAAACCAGATCTCGCCTTTCGCGTCCCTCGCGGTGAAGCCCGGATGGGCGCCCGACGTCTTCTCTCTGAAGACGACCCAGCGCGATGGGTCGGGCGGCGCTCCTCGATTGGGGCCGCGCACGAGATCCTCGACGGTAACCGTGGTCGATCCAATCCGGTTCGTGAACCAGCTCGAATCCGGCACTTCGTCGATGGTGTTGATGTTCCGCGCGCGCGTGCCCGAGAGCGTGTAGCCCGACGTGACGAACAGATTGTTCGCCATCTCGTACAGCGATCCCAGCTGGTACGGCCGCGCGTTCGATGCGTCCTGAGACTCCGGCTCGCGGGCGATCGGATCGTCCGGATAGAAGTGGGGACGCTGTGTCGAGACGGCGCGCGCGGACACAGCGAGCACGGCGATCACAAGAATCGCGCGCCGCGTAGGTGAGCCGAATGATGTGGTCGACATGAGCGCGCTCTCAGAATATCGGCTGCGTCGCGAACACGAGGCGCGCGCCTTCGGGACTCTTGGCCACTTCGACGCGAAGCGGTGTGAGAAATGGTCCGTGAAAGCGCACGCCGAAGCCGTAGTCGCTCTTCAGCCCGCTGAAATCGAGATCCGACTTCAGCGCGGTGACTTTTCCGGCATCGTAGAACACGGCAGTGTCGATGAAGCGGTTGACCATGATCCGCCACTCCGCCTCAAGGACGATCCTGTTCTGGTCGCGGAACCGGTGGCTCGTAAATCCCCGCAGCGTCGATCCGCTTCCGACGTACGGCAGCAGAAAGAAGGGAATCTGCTGATTGCCCTTGGGGTACGACGTCTGCGCCTCTCCGCGCAGCGAGATGACCCAGGTTTCCCGCAGTATTGGAACGTGCTGGATCGCTTCGTAGTCGATCCGCCGAAAACCGAACTTTTCGTCAGGGTCGGCGTAATCGTGCAGCGTGATTCCGTAGAACCCGCCGCGTCGCGTATACCCTGGCGACGTGCGCCAGTCGACGCCGACAGTGCCCTGCGAATGCACATGGGTCGTCTTGGCGCCGAGTCCCGGCAGCGTGTCGGGCGTGTACACCTGGTCGACCGACGGGAAGTCCCCTTCGCCGGGAAGCTGCGACCACTTGGACAGCTCCAGGCCTCCACGCAGCAACAGAAGACGCCGCCTCGGCCTGAGCGTGAGCGTCGCCGACCCATACGGCTGCTGGAAGTCGAAGTTCGTGCGATCGGCTTTCGATGTGTCCATGCCGATCCCGTAAAAGGCTGCCTGCGTTGCCTCCCGCCAGCCACCGATGACAGACAACGAGCCGCGGCGATGGAACAGACGAGGTGCCGTGAACTCTGCCTCGATTCGCTTGTAGCCGAGAATCGTATAGCTGCCCCGCACGTCGATCATGTTGTACGGACTCACGTGGCGCGCGTAGCCGATGCCCAGCGTAAATCCCCCGCCGTAGTACGCGCTGGTGAAGTCTGGATGCCAGCTCGGCACGCCGTTGACGAGGATGTCCTCGGCCCGGCCCAGCAGCGCTTCCATTTTGCCCGGCACGTACGGATGCAGGTCCTTGACTCGATCCGCCTGCGCCTGCTCGATCTCCGCCTGACGAGTTTGCGGTTCCTGCTCCTGCGCAGCGACACCGGTCGCCGCGCTGTTCACCAGCGCCAAGACGATCAACATCCGCGACATGTCGGCGGCACGCATGATCAACCGCACCTCAGAGAGTGCATCATCGCACGGAACCGGATCGTGACCACGACGTCGATCACGCCGGATGTATGATCGCGATTGGTGGCGGATGACCCGATCGCCAACGTGAGTACCGGCTGGCTCAGCGGCCTCTACCGGTGGTTCAAAGGCACGCCACGCGAGACCAGCTCGCCACGCTCGCCGGAACGCACCGACGATCCGCAACGCGCCACGCCGCGGCGTATCGGACACTACGCGATTGCTCGACAGCTCGGAGCCGGCGGGATGGGCGTGGTGTATCAGGCGTTCGACGAGCGGCTGCAGCGCAGCGTTGCGTTGAAGATGATGCTCGGGCTCGAACACGACGACACGGTGCGCAAGCGATTCTGGCGCGAGGCGCGCGCCGCGGCGAGCGTCAATCACCCCAACGTCTGCCAGATCTACGACGTCGGTGAAGAGAACGGCAGCCTGTTCATCACGATGGAGCTGCTGGAAGGCGAGCCGCTCACCGCGCCGCTGATGCGTGGGCCGCTCAGCGTCGATCAGGCGGTGACGATCGCGGCGGACATGCTGGCCGCTCTCGGCGCGATCCATGCGAGCGGCATCGTCCATCGCGACCTCAAGCCGTCGAATGTGTTTCTCACCCGCCACAGCGTCAAGGTGCTTGATTTCGGCCTTGCCCGATCAGAGGTGGACCGCACGATCGATTCCGCGATCGGCCTGACGCGCAGCGGCATCGTGATGGGTACGCCGCGCTACATGGCGCCCGAGCAGGTCACCGGCGAACCGGTCGACGCGCGCGCGGATCTGTTCGCGGCCGGTGCGATTCTGTTCGAAATGCTGGCTGGCCGTCCGGCATTCACCGGGCGGTCAGTGGCCGAGATCCTCAACGCGACGCTCACCGAACAGCCGCCTGCACTGACGGGCTCCCCTGCCGTGGCGGCGGTGGATCGTGTCATCCGCCGCGCGCTGGTGAAAAGTCCCGCCGGACGCCCGGTGTCGGCCGAGGCGATGGCCGACGAGCTGAATGCGGTGCGCGGCATCGACGGGCACCAGACACGCGCGATGGCGCGGCCGCTGACACGCATCGTCGTGCTCCCGTTTCGTGTTCTGCGTCCGGATCCCGAGATCGATTTTCTCGCCTACAGCCTGGCGGATGCCATCACGACATCGCTGGCGACTATGGGATCGCTCGTCGTTCGATCGAGTGCGACAGCCGCGCGCATCGCGGGAGAAACCCCCGACATCAAGGCGCTCGCCGCCGAAGCCGACGTCGATCGCGTGGTCATTGGCACGCTGCTGCGCTCGGGCGACCACCTGCGCGCGACGACACAGCTCGTGGAAGCGCCTGCGGGAACGCTGCTGACCTCAAACACGGTGCAGGCGCCACTCGGCGATCTGTTCCGGATGCAGGACGACATCGCGCGCCGTGTGGTCGACGGGCTGGCACTGCCGCTCGTGGGCCAACGGTACACCCCGTCGCCCGATGCGCCGCAGAACGCGGCGGCCTACGAGCTGTACCTCAGGGCGAACGAGCTCGCGCGGACGCATGAGCGCCTCGTGACGGCTCGAGCATTGTACGAACAGAGCCTCGAGCTCGATCCGAACTTTGCTCCCGCGTGGGCGTACCTGGGCCGCTGTCACCGTGTGATCGGCAAATTCATCGATCCCGCGAACGACAGCGACCGGCGCGCCGAGGAGGCCTTCATTCGCGCCATCGCGTTGAATCCGAGGCTGTCGATCGCGCACAAGTTCTACGCGTACCTCGAGGCCGATACCGGTCGGTCGCGCGAAGCCATTGTGCGGCTGCTGGGCGAGGCCACGCGCCGCGGCACTGACCCCGAGCTGTTCGCCGGACTGGTGCACGCCTGCCGCTATGCCGGGTTGTTCGAGGAATCGCTGGCGGCCCACGCCGAGGCGCGGCGGCTCGACCCGAACGTCGTGACCAGCGTTGAGCAGACGTTGCTGATGACGCGCGACATCGATCGGCTCCTCGCGCACGACCCGGGCGAGCGCGTGCCGAGTGGCAATAATGCCATCCCGGTCATTGGTCTGGGCCTGGCTGGCCGGCGTGGCGAGGCTCGACAGAGGCTGGCGGCGATTCGCGAGGAGTCGCGTCTCCAAACGTTTCAGACGTGGATGTCTCACCTGGACGCCTGGCTCGATCGGCGAGTCGAGGACATGACTGCCAGCCTGTCTTCGATGACCCCGTTGAAGATCTTCGACGATCCCGAAGCGATTTTTCAGGAGGGATGGTTGTTCTGTGACGCCGGGGAACACGCGCGCGGGCTCGAGTACTTGCGGCAGGCGGTGGCGAGAGGATACTTCGTGGCGCCGACCCTTGCGGTGTGGCCACAATTCGATGCGCTTCGCGACCTGCCGACATTCCAGACGCTCGTCGCCGACGCCGAAGCCGGACGCGAGCGTGCACTCGCCGCCTTTCGAGCGGCCGGTGGCGAGCTTCTTCTCGCGCGGTAGCGCCGATGAAGACACTGGCGCGCGAACGCGACATGGCCGACCTCCTGTGCCGCCTGGGCTCGTTGCGTCACGACAGCATCCGCCGCTGGGGACGCATGTCCTCGCACCAGATGGTGTGTCACCTGTCCGATGGATGCCGATTGCTGACGGACGAGCGGACCACGCACCTCATCGCCACCCCACTTCCGCGTCCCGTGATGAGGTGGATGGCGCTGTATGCACCGGTCCGATGGCCGGCTGGAATTCCTACGTCGCCAGAACTCGATCAGGAGATCGGCGGAACGACACCGGCGGATTTCGAGTCGGATGTGGCGGAACTTGCCAAGCTGCTCGGCGACATTGCGACCGATCAGCGCGGCCGCTTCTCCGGGCGGATCCACCCGGTCTTCGGACGGATGTCGGAGTCAGCATGGCTGCGATGGGCGTACCTGCACGCTGATCACCATTTCCGCCAATTCGGCGTGTAAGAGATCAATCTTCTTCGGCAATAGATTGGACAGATGTCGAATGCCGGAACCGTTCCGATCACTTGCCGTACCCTGATCGCCCACAAATGGACGTATGCACCGAAACGAAAACGCCGGAGCGTTCTGGCTGACATTCGCCAGTGCGGCGGCGAATTGTTCACAGCTGTGTCCACGAACATTCTGCACGTTCAGGCGCGAGTTCTCGTCGCTACGGCGGGCCCGTCTCACGTCGGCACACGGACGTCGGGTGTTCGAGGACTTGAGCGGCGTCCATTAACGGTCGATGATCATCCCCGTGCCGACTACGAAACGCGAGCA
>DATFWL010000206.1:0-5091 GCA_035259385.1 Vicinamibacterales bacterium
ACGGCGGCCGCATGATCCCGGACAGCAGACCACGCGGAGCCGCGGGTCCGCACGTCTGCGGCGAATGCCGGGACACGCGGCCTCTCCGTCAGTTGAGAAAGTGGCAAGCGTGCCCCCGAACTCCGCGCGGCTGCTCTCCCGTCTTCCCCGTGCCGCCTGAAATGACGAGAACTCGCGCACGAAATTCCAGAATGTCCATGAAGACAGCTCCGCTTGCCTGAATATCCCAGAACAGGGATAATCGTGAAGTGCGTCGTGTCTCGGCCTCCCACGAGAAGCCGTTGCACTGGGTCGGGTCGGCCAAGCGCGACTTTTTGAGCTTTCCCGCGACGGTGAAGGACGACATGGGGAACGCTCTCGGCATCGCGCAGTTCGGCGGAACGGCGCCAACGGCGAAGCCGTGGAAAGGTCTCGGTCCGGTGTGCTGGAGATCGTCGAGTCGCACGACGGAAACGCCCATCGAGCGGTGTACACGGTTCGATTCGAGCAGGCGGTGTACGTGCTTCACGCGTTCCAGAAAAAGTCGCCGTCCGGCATCCGGACGGCCAAGCCGGACGTCGATCTGGTCGAGCAAAGACTGAAACAAGCGCAGCGAGATTTCGAGGAGCACTATGGCAAAACGACGCGCTGAATCGGCCAGGATCACTCGCGGGTCCACGAACGTTTTCGAGGATCTCGGATATCCAGATGCCGCTGAACGCCAAGCGAAATTGCGGCTGGCGTACGCACTGAACAAGGTGCTCGAGACGCGTGAGCTGTCGCAGGGTGATGCTGCCAAGGTGTTGGGAGTTACGCAGCCGAAGGTCTCGGCACTTCGTCACTACAAGCTGGCAGGCTTCTCCGTTGAACGCCTGATGAACCTGCTGACGGCGCTCGACCAAGATGTCGAGATCGTGATTCGGAGAAAGCCCCGCTCGCGGAAGACTGGTCGGATCAGCGTGGTCGCAGCTTGAGCACAATTTCCATATGTGGGACGCCCTCGGCCTTGACGTTCGGCACTCCATCCGCAGTTTGCGACGGGCGCCGACCTTCTCCTTGATCGTCATCGTCACGCTGACGGTGGCGATGGGCGCGACCACGGCGGTCGGCAGCCTGCTCAACGCACTCGTCTTCCGGAAACTCGCGCTGCCCAGTCCAGAACAGCTCGTGGCCCTCTCGGCCACCGATGCGCGCGGCAACGCGACGGGGTACTTCTATGCCGACACGTTCGCGGCGTACCGCAGCGCGCAGCGCTCCTTCGCGCAGCTGTCGATGTACTCCGGCGGAGGACTCGTCCATGTCGAGGCGCCGTCCGAAGCGTTTGACGCGTCGGCAGAAAGGGTCTTGCCGAACTATTTCGACATGCTTGGCGCGCGGCTGTCGGCGGGCCGGTTCTTCGCCGATTCCGACGATGCCGTCATCGTGATCAGCGAGAAGTTCCGCCGCCGTCTGTTCGGGAATGCCTCCGGCGTCGGCGAGACGATCAAGGTCGACGCGCTGCCTGTGACGGTGATCGGCGTCGCGGCGAACGGCTCCAATGGCCTGGAAGCTGACTATCCGGCCGACCTCTTCGTGCCTTTCGCGCCTGTGCGAGCGGCCCCCGGCGACCCGCCGAGGCCGGCTCGATCGTGGAACCTGGTCGGACGCCTCGCGCGCGGCGTGTCCATCGGCACGGCGCGCGCGGAACTGATCGCGCTGTGGCCGTCGATTCAGGCGGCGACGCTGCCGACCACACTTCCCGAATCCGAGCGGGAGGCGCTGCTCCGTCAGCGGGTGGATGTCGAGCCGCTCGCGACGGGCTTCTCCGGTCTCCGAGACCGGTACGGCACCACGCTCCGAATGGTCCTGGGACTCATGGGGCTGCTCCTCGCGGTCGCGTGCGCCAACCTTGCGGGCCTCGCGCTGGCGCGCTCGCTGATGCGGCGGCACCAGGTCGCGATTCGTCTCGCGCTCGGTGGCGGCGCGCCACGCGTGTTCTGGCAGCTTCTGCTCGACGGCCTTCTGCTGTCGGCGGTCGCGTTCGCCGGTGCGGTTCCGCTCGCGTCGGGGATGGTCCAACTGCTACGGGCGACGCTGCTGGCCGACGCCATCGGGTCCCGGACGTTTCCTCCGGCGACACCTGATGCCGGCGTGCTGGCCGCGGCGGCGCTGCTGACGCTGTTGGTGGGCGTGACGATCGGCCTCGTCTCCGCGTGGCGGTCGGTCACGGTTGGCGTGGACGAAGGCTTGCGTCGCGGCCGGCGCATCGTCGGCTCGTTCGGACGGTTCGGGTGCGGCCTGCTCGTGGCGCAGGTCGCGATGTCGATGACCTGCCTCGTCGCGGCCGGACTCTTCATGTCCACGCTCGCGCGTCTGCGCGGAAACGACAGTTCGCTCCAGTCGCAGCGCATCGTTTTCACTCGCGCCTATCGCGAGCCCGGCGATCATGCGGTCTTGACGCCGGAGTACTACCGGGCGCTCGTGTCCGACCTCGCCCGGATGCCCGGGGCAGAGGCGGCGGCGCTGTCCGTGTACTACCCGACGTACTACGGCCGGCCCGAGCCGATCCCCACAGAGCGCTACACTCGGGCCGACGGCGATGCGTCATCGGAAGTTGCGGCGTGGCCCGAGTTCGTGTCGCCCGGCTTCTTCGACTTGTTCCGGCTGCCGCGACTGCAGGGGCGCGACATCACGTGGACCGATGGTCCGGGGAAGCCCGACGTGGCGCTGCTATCGGCGTCGCTCGCGCGCGCGCTGTTCCCCGCAGACGACGCTGTCGGACATCACCTTCGGCTCGTCGGCCCGCAGCCTCGTGACCTCGACGTGATCGGCGTCGTCGCCGATGCAGCGTATCTCAAGCTCGACGACCCGCGACCGTTCGTCGTCTTCCGACCGATTCTGCAGGACCTCGCGCGGTCGCAGTTTCCGATGGCCTACGTTCGCGCGAGCGGCGACCTCGCGACCGTGCGCGATGGCTACGCGCACGTTGTGAAGACGCTGGGGCATCGATTGCTGCGCGGCTTCATCACATCATCGGAATGGGTCAACCATGCGCTGTTGAGGGAGCGTTTCATAGCGGGCCTGGCGGCCTTCGCAGCGGCGCTCACGAGCGTGCTGGCGTGCATGGGCGTGTACGGGCTGCTCGTGTACTCCGTCACCGCGCGGGTTCGGGAAATCGGCGTGCGCCTGGCGCTTGGCGCCTCTCGCGGGACCGTCATCTGGATTATCGTGCGGGACGGCTTGGCGATCGCGGTGCCCGGTGTGCTCCTCGGTGCTCCGTGCGCGTGGGCTGCCGCGCGGCTCGCACAGGCACAACTCTACGGCATTGCCCCGGGTGATCCCCGAATGCTGGCGATCGCCGCAGCCCTATCCCTTGCGACCGTGCTCGCGGCGTCATTGCTTCCGGCGCTGCGCGCATCGAGGATGGCGCCGGTCGAAGCACTGCGCGAGGACTAACATCTGGATCGCGGCCATCATTTGCGACGCCCACGCCTGAAGACATGACATCCCGCTCATCATTTTCTTGACTCGCTGGGTTCGTTGTGGCTGATCGACGACGAGGGCCGGAGCCGATCGGCCCGGCCTGAAACAAGACCAGATACTGCGATGACCTGTTGCGCTGACGTGGTCACGCAGCCTCACTCCACAGCTGCAAGTACCGCTGGTTGCACGCCCCCGATTTGAACACGCTCGAAACACCGGCTCTGAAATCGTGGGCCGAGGGCCGGCAGTCGTGGCCCCCCGCACCGTCGTCAACTGTAACAGTCGATGACCGTTGCTGCGTGGTGGGTGCACGCGGTGGGCGCACGTCGACTTCACCCGCATCAACATTGAGCTGACTATTGACTAAAAAGAAATCGAGGAGAATTTGAAGGCCGCGATCTTTGGCGGGTTCGCTGGCGTTTGCATGCTCCTGCGTCGCTGGGTCGGTCTCCTTAATGAGCCGCAAGTCTCAGGAAATCGCACGGAGCTTCACCATTGGCGGGCGCAGTGGTGCGCGCACGGAAACGTTGGTGATGTGGAATCATCGACATCAGTTAAACGATGGTGGCAACGCGAACGGGCAGGGGAGCAGTTCTGGCGTCTTCGCACGATTCAGCAGCGCCAGCTTGACGCCGGTGATGTTTTCTCGAAGCTGCTTCGATCGTCAGCACTAGTCACCGCGCTCGCGCCGCCGATGCCATAACCAGCTCGACCCGCCAAACTCAGACCGTTTGTTCCAACCATCCGTAATACCGTCGCGTTGGCATCGAGGATTTGTGCGGCTGCAGGCGTACCATACGACACATCGCCGCGCGCAGATTCTCTGAGCCGAGACACGGCCTGGTTGAACTCGACTTCCATAGTTTACCTATGGTAGCCTCGCTAGGAGTGGCCGCCACATGCGTGAGGAAACCGATTTTCCGACGGGAACACTGTACATGCTGGTGCTGAAGACACTGGCCCGAATCGGGCCGATGCACGGGTACGGCATTGCCCAGTACATCCAGCAAACGACCGGCGACGTGCTGCAGATCGAGGAAGGAAGTCTGTACCCGGCGCTGCAGCGGATGCTGATCAAGGGTTGGGTCAAAGCGGCCTGGCGCCAGACGGAAAACAAACGGCGGGCCCGCTATTACACGCTCACGCCGGCCGGACGCAGGCAGCTCGTCGCGGAAATTAAGCAGTTCGAGCGCGCGAACGCCGCGATCCGCCGCGTGATTCAGCCAGCATAGGTAGCGACGTGAACGAGCTCTGGCGCAAGCTCACCGGCTTTCTGCGTCGGCGAGACATCGAGGCCGACCTCCGCGAAGAGATCCAGACGCATCTCGCCATGAAAGCCGCGGATGTCGGCGATGACGCCGCCCGGCGCCAGTTCGGCAATGTGACCTTGATCGTGGAGCAATCGCGCGACGCTTGGAGGTGGCCGTGGCTGGAAGGAGCCGCGCGGGATGTCCGCTACGGCGTTCGCATGATGGTCAAGCGGTCGGGATTCTCCGTGGTGGTTATCGTCACTATCGCCGTCGGCATCGGCGCCACGAGCGCGATGTTCTCGCTCGTGAACGCCGCGTTGCTCCGACCGCTGCCGTACCCGGCCTCCGAGCGGCTGGCGTCGCTCAGCGAGACGAGGCTTGCGGCCGATCAGCTGTCGAG
>DATFWL010000207.1:0-36109 GCA_035259385.1 Vicinamibacterales bacterium
GCCCAGGCGGCTAGGGAATTCATGATCGGGTTCAGGCTGCGTCCGAACTCACTCAAGCTGTAGGAGACGGTCCGGACCCGGCCATCGCGCACGCGGCGATCGAGAATGCCCTGGCGCACCAGTGCTCGCAGCTGTTGAGCGAGAACTTTGTGCGAGATTCCGGGGATCGCCGCGTGGAGCGAGTTGAATTGCTTCTCTCCCGGCCGGAGCTCCCACAAGATGAGTGGCTTCCACTTCCCGCCGATCACATCGAGAGTGAGGTCGATCGGGCAGTTGTAGTGGGCCGGCGTGATCTCCTTCGCCCGGCTCATGCTGTTCTCCAGTCCCGTTGGTGTCCGGTTACTTCGAGGTGCGTTCTACCAATACGGCTCCCGCGAGGTGAAAATATGTCCTGCGCCCGGTTCGCGAAGTATCGCTCGACTCACAGCGCAGCCAGGAGGATTCAGGAATGCGGATCATTGCGTACGACCGTTTCAGGCCCGGAATAACCACGGAGACGATCCAGCCGCTTCTGGCCGAGGAGGTTGCCAATGTGTGGCGGCTGTGGAAGGCCGGAGTGGTCCGCGAGAATTATGCCAGGGCCGATGAGCCGGGTGTCATCATCGTGTTTGAAGTCGAGTCGGTGGCGGCGGCGCAGGCCTATGTAGCCGACTTCCCGATGACCAAGGCAGGTCACCTCGAATGGTTCTACCTTCCGCTCATGGCTCCCGTCATGTTGGAGAGCCAATTCAGCGAGCGGGCCCTCACCCGCGCGGCCTTGCCGCCCGATCGGCCGGAACACCTCAACCAGCGGTAACCCTGCTCCGAAAACTAGGACTCGAAACATGCAACGCGTGTACGGTCTTGAGATCCCGGAGACCCTTGAGGAAGTTTGCCATCCCGCACACATGGCGCTCGTCGTCTACGACATGCAAGTCGGCATCCTGAGCCAACTGCCCGCCCCAGAACGCATAACGCGGCCCGTGGTAGAGGTCCTGCGTGCGGCGCGGAGCGGCGGCTTTCGGATATTCTTTACTCGGCACATGTCGCTGCCTATCGAAGCAGCCGGTGTGTTTCAACTCCGGACAGCGATGGCGTGGCAACGAGTCAGGCGGGTGGAGAAGGTACACCCCGCCTTTCCACGCGATTCGCCGCAGTTTCAACTTATTCCTGAGCTGGCTCCACACTCCACCGAGGTCATCTTCGACAAAATTAGCATGTCTTGCTTCGTGGGGACGCCGCTCGACATGGCGCTTCGCGACTGCGGCCTGATTGCTTTCGCGATCGTAGGTGTGGCGCTCGAGGTTGGCATCGAGCCCTCGGTCAGGCACGGCGCCGATTTAGGTTACATCCCGGTGGTGGTCGAGGATGCCTGCGGCGGGCGGGATGAGGCGGCCCGACAGCGGGCGCTGGCAGGGTTTCGGTTCGCCGGTGACGCGATGCTGACGGCGAGCGAGACGATATGCAGGCTGCTACAGCGAGGCTCAGTTCAATGGCATCGCGATCCCTCTGTACAATGAATTGAGCTGGCCGAAAACTTGATCTCGCCGAAGGCGCTTTTTCTGTTCCTCTGATCCGATTCCCCAGATTCGTGTGGCTGATCGCGACATTGACCGACAGGTCGTCAAGCTGGAGGAGCGCGCGCGCGTCAGAACCTGGCTGCTGGTGAACGCCGTGACACAGACAGCGCCGCTCCTAAGTCGTATCGTGTCATGCGCCGGCGCCGAAGAGCGCCTTCACCAGGGAGCGCGCGTAAAGAGTGAACCACCTCGCATCGCGAGGTAGCGCGTGACGATGTCCGGTCGCTGAACCCGTTCGCGCTCGTCCGTGTAGCTGCCTAAACGACGGCGTGCGCTAACCGGGAGTGTGTCTGAAGGCAATGTCGATCTCTCGAACTGGGCAGGTAACTTGACAGGCCGCTTCACAAAAGTTCTGCCACAGTGCCCGTGAACAGTTGCGGTGATGTTCACGAAGGCGTACCAACGAGTACTTCGACAGGAAATGATCGACTTCAGGCGCGAGCTCCTTGCGTTCAGCAAGACAGTTGACCTAGGCTTGCGGGCGCAGCTGCCTGCGGCGCCCCGCGCCCTCTTGAAATTTTTTCTCTGCGTTCTCGTTTCGCAACGAGGCGCGGAACACGCTCGACTCGGAGTCGGACCAGGCATCCAGCGCTTCTACGTCGATGATCTGAATCCGTCCGCGCGTCATCTGAATGAGCCCCACGTGTTCAAGCGTCTTGAGCGCTCGCTGGACAACCTCGCGCACTGAGCCGGTCATTGCGGCAACTTCGTCCTGCGTATATTCGGGACTCGAAGTGGGCGCTTCCTCGATCAGCGTTTGTGCCCCACGCGCGCGCTCGACCAGCAGCCGGGCGACGCGAGCGACAACCGTGCGGAGCGACAGATCCTCAACCATCTGCTTATATGCGCGAAGGCGTGATGCCAAAAGCCGGATGACCTCGATGGCAGCCTCGGGATGGCGTTTCAAGAGCTCGAGCAAAGCGGCCTGTGGAATGAAGACCACTGTGCTCTCCGAAACGCAATCGCTTCAGCGGGCTGCGTCTCGTCGTCGAACACTGCGATGTCGGCGAACGTGCGTCCCGGGCCAAACACTTTCAGCACCTGTTCACTGCCCTACGGCGAGCTGATGACAGTCCGAACGCGACCGCGAAGAACGACGCCGAGCCCGTCGGACGGATCGCCCTTCCGGAAGATTACGTCGCCCGCTTGGTAGCGGCGTTCCCGGAGGCTCGTTGCCAAAGCCTGGATGTCGCCCGCCGGCACTGAGCGAAGGTACGGGATTTGTCTGAGGAGTTCGACTTTATCGGCGAAGTCCATACCATCAGCCCTCGCACATTTCGACTTATAGCACCGAGCGACGCCTTTGCGACTTAAGTTGCAGACGGCCCTGATGGCGGACCGTTATGGTTCGGACTATGAGGTTCGCACAATTCGTGGCGCCGGATTCGATAGCGTTCGCGACGCTGCTCATGGCGACGGCGCCAGCGGTCACCGTCGATGCGGCGGATCAGGACGCTCGCGCGGCACAGCTCGATGCAATCGGTGTGGTTTACGGCGTGGACCAGCCTCCGCCACTTGGCGACCACTCCACGCCACACCGGACGATGCGAGCAGGCGTGAGCGATCCAGCGAATTGCGCGCCATCCACTGCAACTGAAGAAACGGCCTTGCGCGCTGGTCCGCGCGGTCGCCCCTTTCTGGCCGCGCTTGGTGCAATACCGCTGGTCACCTATGCCGGGGCCACTGGGCCACGACCATCCGAGCATCTCACGCCTGCTGACCGCTTCGCGATGGCCCAGCTCATCGGTGTCGGGTACGTCGTGAACCCGCGATTCCGGTTCGGCGCGATGGGGATCTTCAATGAGGTGCTCACCGGCCTGCCACGAACGGCCGACGCTTGGCAATTCGCAGGCATCGCGCCGATCGCGATCGGCACGTTCGACCATCTGATCATCGGCGGGGGCCCCATTATTGCGTATCGCTCAGGCGGCAAATACCAATCCGACTTCGGCGCGGTCGTGCTGTCAGGCGTATCAATCCCTCTGAAGAAGGGCTTGGCGTTGAACGTCGTCGCGCCGACTACGGCGCTGTTTGTGCGCCGGGTGACCGTCTCCGTCGGCGTCGCGGTCGGCGTGGCAAAGGTGTTTTGAAGACGAGCGTGCGCCGCCGTTCGACCAATGAAGGAGATTCGGCTGATGTTTCCCATCCAAGCGCATCGGGTTCTCAACCACGAACCGGGCGCGGAATCTTCGAGGTCCGTGAAAAGCAGGACTGGTGGATGAACAGCGCCGTGCGCGCACCGCCGCAGATCATCGACGATCTCGAGCAGGGTCTAGGATAGCGACACGCGATGCGCCTGCTGTTGTTGAAACTGATTCTGACGCCGCTGCTCGTCGGCGTCGCGACCCTCGCCGCTCGACGATGGGGCCAGTCGATCGGAGGTTGGCTCTCAGGATTGCCCCTGACGTCCGGGCCAGTATCCGTCTTCCTGGCGATTGAACGAGGACCCGACTTTGCCAGGAGAGCGGCGGAAGCCACCGTAGTCGGTCTCGCCGGGGTGGCTGCATTTTGCTTGGCGTACCATCGAGCGATGCGGTCCTTCTCGCCACTGATCGCGGTATTGCTCAGCGTTGGGGCGTTCATCCTGGTCACGTTTGGCGTGTCCGTCGTTCCGTCAGGCTTGGCGGCTGCGACCACATTCTCGGTGAGCGTGCTCGGTCTCACGTTGGCAACTGTTGGCGCGCCGCCGCCACAGTCTCCCGTCATCCCGTCATCAAAATGGGATCTTCCACTCAGGATGGTCGTTGCGACCACGACGGTTCTGGGAATCAGTGGTGGCGCCGCTGTGCTGGGGCCTCACTGGAGCGGCTTGTTGTCTCCATTTCCGGTGTTCGCGTCCGTGATGACGGTATTCGCCCATCATTCTTCAGGTCGTTCGTCAGCGCAGGGCGTTCTGCGCGGAATCATTATCGGTTCTTTTGGGTTCGCGGCCTTCTTTGTCGTGCTCGCCCTTGCGCTGAAGCGGACGACGATCACGGTCGCGTATGGCTTGGCCGTCCTGGCCGCCGTCAGTGTCAATGGCGCGACTTTGGCACTCCTGCTCCAAGCGCGGCGCTCGGACAGAGCGACGGACGAAGGTGAAGGGTGCTGAGTCGGCTCTCGCGGGAACCGCTCGAGATCTTCGAACCGGTTCGATGACTTTTGTGCACAGGGGGCATGCCGTTCGCCGTCGGCTCGTGTCACGCTTAGAAGGACGGACGGACATCGACAGCGCCTTGGTCGCCATGCACCAGATCCGGAACCGCCGCATAGATGTGCCGATGCCGCGGCATCGATGGGGAACGCTTCAATGACCATGGCCCTGTGGCCCGGTTCGGCGAGGCAAACAGCGTGGGCTGGCGCGACCGCCCCGATACTCTTTGTCGCGGTGTTCCTGCTGGAGGACGTGTTCAGCCCGGGTTTCAACTGGCTCAGCACGCCGGTAAGCGAACACTCGTTCGGGCCCCACGGCTGGATGCAGATTTCCACATTCGTTGTGACCGGACTCCTGCTTCTCGCGTTCGCCAGCGGCGTCGCGCGGGAGTTCGGTCGCGACGGCTTGACGTTGGGGCCCCGGTTCCTTGCGATTCTTGGCTGGTGCATTCTGTTGTCCGGCCCGTTTGTGGCCGACCCAACCCCCGCGGCCGTGTATTCGAGGGAAGCGACATGGCATGGCATCGTGCACGGCATCCTCGGAGCCATCGCGTTTACGCTCATGCCGGCGAGCTGTTTCGTTTTCTACCGTCGCTTCCGGAAGGATGCTCGGTGGCGTCCACTGGCAACCTGGACGGTCGCCGCGTGTGTCGTCATCGTTTCCGCGATCGTGCTCCTCAAAATCGCGCAGCTGGGGCCGCTGCGCGGTCTCGCCGGTCTCTTTCAGCGAATGATCCTGGTCACATTCTTTGGCTGGACGTTCGTGTTTGGCGTGAGCCTCGGCAGCGTGCCACTCGTGGAGTAACGACGGCTGGCGTTTACGGCTCGAGCAACGGCTTGAGTGACCGAAAGACGTGCCGCCTGGATGGCGGGCGGGAACGCCGCCGCCCACGACGCCGGTTCTTCAGGAGACAAGACCGGACGAACGGCGATCAACTTACGGCAACTGTCCACTCAACCGGATCAGGCGCCTGGTGCACGATGTGGGAAGGCGCGTTCGCGTTGTGAGCCGACTGTTCGTGACGTGGTTGAACGCCGCGGGTCCAGTCAGATGGTTAGATCTAGCGTGTGGAACTGGCGCTGACGGAGGCAGTCCGGTCTGCCTGCCCGGGGGTCCGGATCTTTTGGGATCGGTAGCTCCGCGGCCTATCTGTCGTACCTTCGACGCCGCCTCGATGATGACACGGTGGGGGTCGTCATCTCACGAGCCGAACGACTGCCCTTCACTCGAGCAGCGTTCGATCTCACCGTTTCCGCCTTGGTGTTGAACTTCGTCGACGCAGCGCGGGCCATCGAGGAACAGCGGCGCGTCACGCTGTCTGGCGGATGCGTAACTGATATCGCAGCGATCCCGCTCGACGCCATCGCTGCAATTTCCCTGTCGTTCGCCAAAACCTAATCGGCGCTTCTCGAACAGGCGATCCGGCATAGGTTACTGTGCGCGTCGCGGTGGCCATCTCTCGAACGACGGTGCGGATCTGCGGATCGATCAGTGTACGACCCTCAGGTCGACGTGTCGACCGCCGAGTCCAACGGCGGCGCAGCCAGTCGCGATGCCAGCGGACTACGGTGTCGGGTTGCACGACAATCAACGCGATCCGCCAGTTTTGCCAACTTCGCGGGAGGGCAACCGAAAAGAGTCTGCCGCGTGCCCGGCGGCGGCATCGTGTCGTTCGGTGGTAGGCGGCCAATTGTTGCAACAGGGCCAGGTTTTCCAGGACCAGTTCCCGGTGGCCGCGTAGCGCCAACGTGAGTGCGCGGACGACCAGGATCAGCGGTTCCAGTATGCGGTGATCGTGGCTGGCGTTGGCGCAAAATTCAACTCAGATGAGTTTTGGCCATGGTCAGCCGGCAGACCGGCAAGCCGAGCAACTGTCCCCAGCAGATGGAGAAACAGGACGCCAGATCGCACACCGCACCATCCTACCAAGATCGCGACGCGGGCAAGGAACACGTCCGACTCTTGGGATTCGCCCTCAACAGGGTCAATATCACAGTCGCTCTACATGATCCTTATGCAAAGCATCTTGACAGGCGAGGCACTGCATCTAGGTTGTCACGATGTCGACCGTGCCATCACCAGACGCATCACAATCGCCGCTGTCCGACTTTTCGGAGGCCTAATGCTTTGCGGCGCCTCGATCGTTGAGGCAACTCGGTTCCGCGTGTGAGCGCTCAGTGTGCGGTGGCTTGCGATCGCGATCACGTCGAGAAGACATTCACGTGAGTAGTCCCTGCGCCTCAGTACACGCTGCGCGTGACGAATCACGGCGTGCGAGCGCCGACGACTCGCTGTCGCCGAGAACGGCTGTCGCAGGAAGCGACGGCGTGTCCGAGGCGACCTCATGTTCGAGCCGCGCGGGCACACCCCGCTAACACGGGCCATCGTCATCGTCCTGAGCATCGGCGTGTGGGTTGACCGATCGCGCTCCCGTGCCGGAACGATCGGCACGAAATCAGCTTCTTCAAGTGGGGAAGGTGTGGCGATCCAGCCAGACTTACCGACGGACGAGCGGCTGCAAGAACGTGTCAGGAAGATACTCGAAATAGTGAGATCCGGACGGCCTTGCAGCGTCCACAGTCTAGCCGTTGAATTCGATTTGAGCGAATCGCATCTTCAGCATTTGTTCAAGCGCCAGACCGGTCTTCGCCTCGGCCATTTTCTCATCGAACAAAAGTTGCAACTGTCCGCCGAACTCCTGCGGCGCAGCAATTTATCGATCAAGCAGATCGCCTACGCCGTGGGTTATCAACATACGCCCAGCTTCACTCGTGCGTTTGAGCACCGCTTTGCCGAGTCGCCGTGGGCGTATCGCAAAGGTAGCAGTCCGACCTCCCAAAAGAATTAGCAAAAGTCGTTTCAGCTAATTGTTCGGGGTTTACACACGCGTTGGCTGGAACGTACATTCCCCGATCGTCACAAAAGTGTCCCCATGTCCCGGAAGCCCTCGCATCGTTCTCAGGCGACGCCAGCAAGCTGGCCGAGCGAATCGAGGACCGATCAGAGACGGATCAAGCGTCGGTCGAGTGCGCGTCACGGCTAATTGAAGTCGGATGGCGGCACTGCGTACGAGTGTTGCCGAATTTCAACTAGGAATGGGATCGACTCGATCGGTCTGCACACTTCGATAGGAGGTGCTTCGTGTACCGCAACGTGTTTGGGGAAAAAGTTTCCAGGTGGCGCTATAAGGAAATGCTCAACGCCGCGAAGAACCGGCGCGAACTGATCGCCGCCGGGCTGACCGGCCGGCGCGACCTTTTGAAAATGGGGTTGTTGACCGCCAGCGGCATGCTGGTCGCGAAGGGCGGCTTGAGCGCCCGCGCTCAGACTGCGCAGACTGCGTCCTCCGCCCAGGGGAGCCCTGGATCATTCAACGTGTGTCTGCCCGGCAACCAGGCGGCCAGCCCGCGGACTCGCGCGTTCATCGAGCCACTTCCCATCATGCCGCTCGCCCGGACCGTTCCGGCGTCTTCGCTGAGTCCGGCGCCGACGATCGCCCCCAATACTGCGGGCGGAGAGGTTCGCGCCGCCAGCCACCAGGCCCCGCTGCTGAACTCGGGGATGTTCCCGTTCCCGCCGCCGCGCGTGTATCAGGTGCGTCAACACGCGATACAGGTTTCGCAGTCGCCCGATCTCCCCGTTCAAACCATCTGGGGATTCGACGACGGCTTTCACGCCACCAGCCCGGGGCCCACGTATCTGGCGAACTACGGCATCCCGCAACTGGTGCGCAACATCAATGCCCTGCCGCCGGCGAATCAGAACGGCGGCTTCGGGTTGCCTTCAGTGACCACTCACCTTCACAACGGCCACACTCCTTCCGAGAGCGACGGCAATCCCTGCGACTTCTATCCGGGAGGAAACTTCTGCGATCAGTACTATCCAAACGTGCTCGCCGGGTTCAACTCGGACCATTCTCCTACCGGCGACGTCAACGAATCGCTGAGCACGCTGTGGTACCACGACCACCGCGTGGACTTCACCTCGCAGAACACTTACAAGGGGCTGCTTGGGTTCTATTGTCTGTTCAACGAGTTCGATACCGGCGACGAGAGCACCGGGTTTCATCTGCCGAGCTTTCCGCAGTTCGACATCCCGCTGGCGTTCGCCGACAAGGTGTACGACCCGAGCAGCGGTCTGCTGGCCTTCGACCTGTTCAACCTCGATGGCATCTTGGGCGACAAGTTTCTCGTGAACGGCAAGATCCAGCCGTTCTTCAGGGTACAGCCGCGCCGGTACCGCTTCCGCCTGCTGGATACGGGCCCGTCGCGCTTCTATCAGTTCTTCCTCACCGACCCGAGCAATATGGGCGCGCAGAACCCATTCTTCGTGATTGCCAACGATGGAAACCTCTTGCCGGCGCCCGTGAAGGTGAGCAGTGTCCGCATCGGCGTGGCCGAGCGCGTGGACATCATCATCGATTTCAAGAATTTTGCCGGTAAAACCGTCTACTTGGAGAACCGCCTCAGACAGATCAACGGGATGGGGCCGGTGCCCCCGCAAGGTCTGGTCCCCGGTCAGGTCGAGTGCAGCGACGCCTTCGGAAACCTGCTCTCAGACATCGTGCCGGCCGGACAAGGCAATCTCCTGCTGCAGTTTCGGGTGAGCGGCAATCCGGTCAGCGATGGAAGCGCAGATCCGAACATCGACCATATCACGTACTACCAGCTTCCGGACACGACCGCGACTCCCAGGGTCACGCGGACGTTCAAGTTCGATCGGTTGAACGGCCAATGGTCGATCAACGGTCAGTTCATGGATTGCGACCACTTCCGCTTCCGGGTGCAGCAGAACAGTGTCGAGAACTGGATCCTGTTCAACGCCACCGGCGATTGGACTCACCCCATCCACATCCACCTGGAGGAGCACCAGATTCTCTCGCGGAACCGGGTCCCGCCGCCGCTCGCGGTTGAGCAGTCTCGCAAGGACGTGACGCAGTTGCATCAGAACGAGCGAGTCCTGCTGTTCTTCCGCTTCCGCGACTGGCTCGGCAAGTACCCGATCCACTGCCACAACGTGATCCACGAAGACCACGCCATGATGGGGCTGTGGAACGTCGAGCCGCAGGGCGATACGGTGTTGGTGCCGTAGGGGCATTTCGAGGCCAAATAGGAGAGTCAGCCATGGCGAATCGATCGAGAAGAGAGTTTCTGGGCGCGCTGGGCGTGGCTCCTGTTGTTGCTGGTGGGCTGTCCGTGATCCCCGCCAGTGCGACCGCCGCTCCTGCCGCGACCGCCGCCGACAGCGCGCAGGAGCAGGCCCGCGAGTCCGTGCGCCTGCGATATTTTCCGAATCTGACCCTGCGCACGCAAGACGGCAAGAAAGTGCGCTTCTACGACGACTTGATCAAAGGCAAGGTCGTCACGCTCAACTTCTTTTACGCCAAATGCGACGACGTCTGCCCCATCGTCACCTCCAATCTGGTAAGGGTGCAGGAACTGCTCGGCGACCAAGTAGGCCGACAGGTGTTCATGTACTCGTTCTCGTTGAAGCCTGCGGAAGACACTCCCGGCGCTATGAAGGAATACGCGAGGATGCACGGAGTCAAGCCCGGTTGGACTTTCTTGACCGGAAAGCCCGGGGACCTGGAGTTGCTGCGGCGCAAGCTCGGTTTCACCACGCCGGATCTCCGAGTGGACAAGGATGTCACGAACCATATCGGGAACATTCGTTACGGCAATGAGCCTCTTATGCTGTGGGGCGCGACGCCCGGGATGGCCAGGCCGGAATGGATCGCCGAGTCGATCGAGTGGATGATCCGGCCCGATACGATTCGGCTACCGCACCGCCATCTCGAGACCGGGCCGGGTAACTCCCGGCCCGAGTCCAAACATCGCGAACATCCTTCCGGCTAGCGAGCGTGTCCAACGTCTGGGTGAACCGATTTTTTGTTCCGGGATCACCAGGGTCGTGGTCCAGGATTGGAGGACCAACGCCATGAGAAACGTATTCAAGGGTGTTTTCGTTGCTTCCCTTCTGACGTTCTCGGCATCGCTGCCCGCGCAGACGACCTTTCCTGTCTTCAACCCTCCGCCCTGCGATTTCAGCGATAACTTCTACACCGTGAACGGTTTCGACGTGACGAATTTGGACACCTCGGTGGCGGGCCGCTTCGGGAATTTCCGGCTGTTTGGCCCGCCGGCGTTCCAGCCGGGGCAGGCCAACTGGGTGACCGACGGGAACTGCAGCGTGAACGATCCGAACCGCAGGGACGTCCGCATCCTGGCAACCACGGGAGCGTACAAGGATGACGACGGCGCGCCCACGCAGTTCTTTTCGGCTATCGCCTTCGTGCTTAGCCAGAACTTCTTCCTCACAGGCAAGAATGCCATCAACGCCCGCGGTTTTACGTTGCAGAGTATCATCGGTAACTTCGAGGCATACGTCGCGCCGACGCAGAAGGTGAACGGCGTTCTTGCGCCTGCGCCGTGCGGTACCATGGGCGATGGGCTCACGCCCTGCTTTCCGGTGACGAGCGTGGCCACCCCGACCCTCCGGCACGATTGGAGGCTCAGCAGCAATCGCAACGCCATTGACGGAAGCTCCAATGGTCCCTCCACACCGTTCAGCTACTTCGGCGACGACTTGACGGGCAGTTGGATCATCACCTACTTTTGGTGGACCAAATTTGCGGTGGGCGGGCGGTCGGACCAGGCCACGCCGACTTCGACTTGTCAAACGATAATGGCCGCCGCCGGCCATCAGAACGGCTTCAGCCTGGATGGAACGCCAATCCTCCATACTGGGGACGAGCTGCACTTCATCGAGGGCGTCCCCGGAACCGCCCCTCAGTTCGGCTTCACGCAGGCGCAGACCAACCAGCTTTTGCAGGCTCAAGCGACCGCGCCCTGCGGCGCCGAAGGCAACGAGGATGTGGGTGGCAAGGATGGTGGAGCGGTCTGGCTCGTTTGCCCGACCATCCTCGATCCTCGCAACGGCGCGATTGCGAAGGATGCGTTTCTCGATGTCGTCCGTGCGAACGGCACTCCGATCGATGCGCGTTTCCAAACAAACTTCAGCTGCTTGCAGAGCACGGGCAAATTCTGCAACGAGTAAGGCGCGTATCTCAGAATCGTACTCGTGCCCCGGTGGGTACGCGCCTCCCTGGTCGGTGTGTTTTTGGAACCGCGCATCATGTCCGAGATCGAGGGAAGGAAGCACTCTCGGCGAGACTTCATCGGGCTGGCGGCCACCGCGGTGGCCTCCGGGCCGTTCTTTCTCTTTCCGAGGCGCGTGCTCGCCCAGCACAAGACGCTGAAGATCGCAAAATGGGCGCACTTCGCGCCGGGGTTCGACCGGTGGTTCGAGGACGAGCTTGCCGGGGAATGGGGCAAGCGGCACGACACCCAGGTCGTCGTCGATCACATTCCCCTCGAAAGAATCGGCGCGCTTGCGGCTGCGGAAGTTGCGGCGCGCGAAGGCCACGATCTGTTCATGTTTCCCTGGCCGCCGGCAGAGTACCAGCGGCACGCGATCGATCATGCGGAGGTCTATCAGGCGGTGACCTCCAAGCACGGGAACATCGCTCGCCTCGGACACCGATCCACGTTCAATCCGACGAGCAAGAAATACTTCGCCTTCTGCGATTTCTGGATGCCGGCCCCGCTGCACTTCTTCCAGGATTATTGGGCCGAGGTCGACATGCCCCTCGGCCCGGTGCATTACAACAGCCTGCGCAGCGGTGGGCAAAGGCTTCGCGCCAAGCTGGGTATCCCCTGCGGACTGGCGCTCGCGCCTTGCTTGGAGGGGAACGTCACTCTGCATACCCTCTTGCACGGGTTCAACAGCATGATTCGGGACGCGAACGGGAATGTCGTCATCAATAACGCTCGCACCGTCGTGGCCTTGCAGTACGTCAAGGATCTGTACCGGGACGCGGGCACCCCGGAACAGCTCGCCTGGGGCCCCTCTGGCAACGTGCGGGCCATGCTTGCGCGCAAAACCTCGGCGACCACCCACGCCATCACTCTCCTGCGGACCGCGGAAAAGCAGGACCCCGAAGTCGCCAGGAAGATCTTGCTGCAGCCGTTGCGCGGCTCCGGCGGCGTCATCGCGGTCCCCTATGTCACTAGTTGCTCCGTGGTTTGGAACTTCGCCAGAAATCAGGCCGGCGCCCGCCAGTTTCTTGTGAACATGATCGACCATTCCCAAACCATTTACGAGAAATCCAGCGGCTGCAATTTTCCCGTTTATCCTAAGACGGTCCCGGACCTGAACGTCCGGCTCTCGAACGATCCGCTGGCCGATCCTTCCTGGAAGTACGAGGCGCTCAAAGATGCGTCGCGTTGGACCGTGAATCTCGGTTATCCGGGATTCGCAGACTCGGCAACGATGGAGATCTACAACAGCTTCGTCATCCCCCGGATGTTCTTGAGCGTCGTCAAGGAGGAACGCAGCCCGGCCGACGCCGCGAAAGCAGCCGAAGCAGAAGTCACGAAAATCGTCGACAAATGGAAACACGCCATGGGATAAGAGCTCGCCAAATATGGACGCCGCGTCTCTGAAACGTCAGCGATCAGAATTCAGACTGAACGTCCGAGGACATGGGACCACGACAGCGTCTATTCCGAGGGAGTTGATCGCACGCTCGAGGCCGATCACGCCGACGCCGCTTACCGGCGACGTGCTTGCAGACGACTTGCGTCAGACTTCCCCTTCCTCATCGACTGCCGGCGAGTCATTGAAAGGGCATGCAACGCTGCGTATGACGTCTCACGACCAAGTGTTCACATCGAATCGTGACACCGTGCCGCCGCACAGACCACCAAAATCGGATTAATGGACACTACGGCATCACGTCGAGTGGCTGGAGCTGCCGCTGCTCAAGCCGGAGAAGCGTGTGCTGGCGACGCTGACGGACGAGCAGATGACGGCGCTGCTCACGCGCAAGCCGAAGGGGTTCATCGCCAACTGGCTGCACGCGCTCATCGCCTTCGTGCTCGACACCGGCGCGCGGGTGGACGAGGCATTCACCGTGCGGGCGAAGGCAGTGGACTACGACAAGCTGGCTCGTGACCGTGTTCGGCAGGGGCCGCAAGGAACCCCGCATCCCGTTCTCATTCGAGCTACGCAAGGTCCTGTTCCGGTCTGAGCGGGAGCGAAAGGCGCGCCTTCCGCGCTGCGAGCTGCAGGAAATGTGGAATTTCCATGGAGGCAGCTCAGATAGTCTGCAAGGTGCTGACATAAAAGGATCGTAACGACCGCCGACCGCCGGTGCGGTAATCACGGCTTCCCGCTCTCGCAGCGCGAAGTGTTTGCAACAAAGGATCGTGCACACATTTCGCGCCGGCGTCTTGACGGGCTCCGTGCGCGGGAGTAGTGTGTCGGCCCTCCTCACACAGCCTGTCCTTTTGCACATGGGAGGCCTCCATGCGCCGCTTCGGTCTGACGGTTCTGCTTCTCATGCTCGCCGTCTCGACCGCACGCGCACAGGACGCGCTGACCCGCGATCAGCGGATCTCGGATCTGACCGAGCTCGCGAGTCAGTACGACAAGAACTACGGTCCGTACGAATGGAAGCGGGATGTTCAAGGGTTCGATCTGTTGCGGCTGACACCGTGGCTGCACCGCATCCAGCATTCGGACGATCTCGACTTCCAGGAAGCGTTGATCGAATACGTCGCCTCCCTGAACGACGCGCACGACTTCATCGCGTTTCCGACAACGTTCTTCGTCTCGCTGCCGATGAGCGTCGATATCTATGACGGGAAGGTTCTGATCGATTCGATAAACCGCACGCTCCTGCCGGCCGTGCAATTTCCATTCGGCATCGGCGACGAGCTGGTCGCCCTCGACGGGAGCCCAGTCCAGGAACTTATCCAGTCTTTCAGGAAGTACGCGATTGCGGCCAACCAGCGCAGCACCGACCGCGTTGCCGCAGCGCGCCTCGTCAGCCGCAGCCAGCAAATCATGCCGCACATCCCCGAGCTCGGAGCCACTGCAACGGTCGTCATCCGCCTGGCGGCGACAGGGGCGACGAACACCTACACCATCCCGTGGGTGAAGAGCGGCATTCCGATTCTGTCTCAAGGTCCGTTGCCGAGCCCGGTACGGGGAAACCGCCGATTGCGGCTCTCAACCGACGGCCAGGACATCACCGCAGGTCTTCCGGGCGGCGCCGCGGCTAGCGCTTCGCTGTTCAAAGTGGCCGACGCGGGCCCTTGGGACGACACGCTGCCGGCCTATATGGATCCCATCCGGCCGCTGCTCAACGTGAGCGTGTCGGCGGACTATTACTCCGTGCTCGGCATCGGGAGCCGATTCCCGATTTTCGTGAACGCGCTTCCCGCGGGATTCACCGATCTCAGCAACCCCTGCGCGGCGTGCATCGTGAGAACGAACGAGCCGGTCTTCTATTTCGTCGGGACGTTCACGACGGCGACCGGTACGCGGGTTGGTTATCTCCGGATTCCGTCGATGTCGCCGCCGAGCAGCACGACGGCGCTGACGCAGCTCGATCGCGCGATGGCACTGTTCGCGACGACGACCGACGCCTTGATCGTGGACGTGATGCGCAACCCGGGCGGCTCGATCGGGTTCGTCGAGGGCGTTGCGCAGCGGCTCATTCCGACGCCATTCAATACGATCGGCTTCGAGATACGGGCGACCGGTGCGTGGCTCTTCAGCTTTGCGCAGCAGCTCAATAGCGCACGCGCCAACCCCGCGACACCGCCCGAGGTGCTCGCCAGCCTGACGGCAAATTCAACGAAGTGCTGCGCGCGTACGACGAGAATCGTGGCCGCAGCGCCCCGGTCTCGCTCAATTCCACGGGAAGCCTGCAGTTGCAGCCGGTCGCCGGCTGACCGATGAATTCTCAGCGTCCGGCGGCGACATGTTGCCAGCGATCCTTCAAAGCAACGGGCGTGGTCCGCTCTTCGGGTGGCGCACCATGGGCGCCGGCGGCAGTGTCGTCGGGTACAGCGGCCCGGCGTTTACCGAGAGCTTCTTCCGCATTACGGTGTCGTTGATGAACCGCCTACACGTTGTGACGACGCCCGATTTTCCTCCCGCACCGTACATTGAGAATATCGGCGTGCGTCCGGACATTCCAGTCGACTACATGACGCGAACCAATCTCATGAACTCCGGCGCCACGTTCGTTCAGGCGTTCGTCCAGGCTGTGGAGGCCCTCTCGCACCCGCATTAGCTGCTCTGCCGGCGCGCAAGCTGTCGTGCTGGGATGAACTCTCCAGCCTCTGCGGCATCATTGTCGCCAGACAGAAATGGCTCTGTGGAAGGCCCAAGGCAAACGAGTCCGCATGGAGCATTCGACTATTGCCATCGACATCGCAATGTCCGTGTTTCAGGTCGCGGTTTGGTCTCGAAGAGGATCGATGGAAACTGAGCGACGCCTCTCCCGGAACCGACTGTTGACATATTTCGCGCAACAGCCGGCCGCCAAAGTGGGTGTTGGAAGCCGAGCTATCTTCACGGACACTCTGGAATTTCGTGCGCGAGTTCTCGTCGCCCGCGCGGCACGCGGCGGCTACAGGAGAGCGGTGCTGAGCATGGAGACAGCTCTCCACGTTCCGGTCGCACATCGTCCATTCTCGGATCTGCGCCGACAGATCGCCTTGGCCGTGTCGTACAAGAGTGCTCCCTCGCGGCGTGACCCGTTTTCGCACCGTACAACCCGGCACCTCTCTGGACAACGACAAGGGCTATTCTATGCAGATTGAATGAACGCACCGCACAGGGTCCGTCGGTCGCGTTCGTCGGCGTCAACGGCTCGGACGGACTGCTCAATAACTGCGCACGAGTGGCGAGAAAATGCTATTCCCCGAATCGAGGCAGGTGCGGACACTACGACTACGCGGTTACGTTGAGAGTATGCTAGCGGCACCGCGTTCAGCGAGGAACCCGCATGCCTGCGAACGAATCTGCCCGTCTCGACGCCCTTCGGCGGTACCGGATTCTCGATACTGATCCCGAACGTGCGTTTGACGACCTGACGTTTCTCGCGTCGCAAATATGCGCGACGCCCATCGCGCTCATCACACTCATCGATGAGAACCGCCAGTGGATCAAGTCGCGCGTCGGGGTCACGCTGACTGAGACAGCCCGAAGCGTGGCGTTCTGTGCGCATACGATCGAGCAGCGCGGCATTTTCGTCGTGCCGGACGCGCGCGAAGATGCGCGGTTTCAGGAGAACCCATTCGTGCGGAACGAGCCGCACATCCGATTTTACGCGGGAGCGCCCCTGGTCACGGCGGACGGCCACGCGCTCGGCTCGCTCTGCGTGCTCGACAAGGTGGCCCGGACGTTGAGCGAGTCGCAGACGTTCGCGCTCGACGCGCTGCGCCGCCAGGCGCAGGCGCAGCTCGAGTTGCGCCGCAACCTCGCTGATCTTGAGCGCTCGCTCGCCGAGCGCGACCGCGCTGAGGCGGAGCGGGAGGCGCTCGTTCATGATCTGCGCGAGTCGCTCGACCATGTCAGCACGCTGAGCAGTCTCATCCCATTCTGCTCGACATGCGAGCTGAACATGGTCATCCCCGCTGACCCGTTCGCCATTCCGCGTGTCAGCGAAGGCGTGCAGCACCTCCTGACGACAAAAGGTTGGCCGGCGGAGGAGATCGCGAAAGTTGAATTAGCTCTGCAGGAGGCGCTCGCAAACGCCGTCCGCCATGGGTGCAAGGGCGATCCGAGCAAGCACATTCAGTGCGTACTGACCTGCAATGCCGATCAGGGAATCATCATCGTCGTCCGCGATCCCGGGTCGGGCTTCGATCCGACGACGATTCCGGATCCGCTGGCCGGCGATAACGTTTTCAAAACGAGCGGCCGCGGCGTGTTCCTGATAAACCAACTGATGGACGAGGTTGCATTCCGGGACGGCGGGCGCGAAGTGCAAATGCGGAAGTCTCGTTGAATAACTGTTGTGATCAGCAGAAGATTTCTGCCTCCGCTAACTTCGGCCCGCGTGAACGGCGTGAGGATTCTGCGCAATGGCTGGACAATTGTCTGCTGAACTCCCATTATCGGTGGACCCGGCTGCCGTTTCGGGCAACTATTCGGTCGCGAAGGCGATCCTCTAGAAGAGCGCAGCGCGTCTCTCAACCGAGGCCACACGCGTCGCAAAATCAGCCACAGCAGACAGTCAGATGCACGAAACCCGGCTCGAACGCGCGAGTACGTGCAGCTGATGGCGCAGGCCAAACTCTCGAGCAGCAGGTCGCGACGCGTCGAGAGGGCAAATCGGACTGCAGCGACCGTCCGAAGGACGTGACGCATCGGGCGTACAATGGCCAGCTACGGTGCCACGTCAAATCATTTTCGCCTGCACGTCATTTGGCAAGTCACAGGAGTCCTGGACCGCTCCGTTGCGTTCGGGTTTCTGGACACTACGGGATCTAAATAGTCGACGTCGCCCGCAGCGCGGAGCGATCACCGCCGCGGCTGTCGAAAGGAGGCGCACGAATGTCCGACCAGCTGTCGACAAGAGCGGGCAACCGTCGGAAGGAGTCCTCATGCCGCTTCGTCGATTCCTGTCGTGGCTTCTCGCGTACGCCTCCATCGCCTCGCTGTCTGCCGTGCACGCGCAGTCGGTCCGATCTGATCAACAAGTGCTCACCGAGCTGGAACAGCAGTGGAACGACGCGTTCTATCGGAAGGACGTCGTGTTCATCCAAAGCATCCTTGCCGACGAGTTCATCGCAACCTACGACGATGGCAGCCGCGGCGACAAGGCGAAGGAGCTGGCGCTGGCGGCGGCGTTCAACCAGCAGGTGGAGTCGGCGGTCCCCGACGAGTTCACGATAAAGATCTACCGCGATACGGCCGTCGTCTGGTTCACGCTTCACGTCGTCGGCATCCGCCAGGGACAACGGGCGGAATTGACGCTGCGCTATACCGACGTGTGGGTGATCCGCGACGGCCGGTGGCAATGCGTGTCGACCCAGAGTACGAAGGTTGCTGGGTAAGAGGCGCAACCACTGCTGTTAACACGCCCGCGAGGCGGCATGGAAACGCGACCTCGTGTTCGTGTTACAGCTTGTACGGTGCGGAAACCCTGTCATGCCGCCAGCTCGTACTCGTGAACAACACCGCCGAGCCGATCGCGGCGCACCACACCCGCATCAGCGCTTGTCGACACCGTTGCAACGGGTCGTCGTGGTTCCGGTGGGAACGTGGTACACCTTGGTCCGGAAGTTTGGCTGGCGACGTCCTGTACATGCTAAAAATCTCGAACGTGTTGAAGCGGTTGAACTTGTCGACGGCGACGGGTAGGCTCTGTCGGCCATGATATCCGTGCTCATTTCCGTTCTGGCGACCCTCAACGGCGTGCTGCGGTTACGTGCGGCGTTGCACGTTGAGATCCTGGCGCTCCGCCATCAACTGCAGGTGCTGCAACGCGCCCGACCGCGACGCCTGCGTCTTGCGAAGACCGAACGGTGGCTCTGGGCCTGGCTGTCACGCTCGTGGAGCGGTTGGCGAACGGCACTTGTAATTGTGAAGCCTGAAACCGTCATCGCATGGCATCGCATAGGCTTCCGCGCCTTCTGGACCTGGAAGAGTCGCCGACGCAGCGGGCGACCGCCTGTCCCGCCCGATGTTCGCACCGTGATTCGGACGATGGCGCGCGAGAATCCGCTGTGGGGAGCGCCCCGGATTCACGGCGAGGTCCTGAAGTTAGGCCTCGCTGTCTCTCAAGCGACGGTCGCGAAGTACATGGCACGCTCGCGCACACCGCCGTCACAGTCGTGGCGCACGTTCCTGACGAATCATCTCCAACAGATCGCGGCCGCCGACTTCTTCGTGGTGCCGACTGCCACGTGCCGGCTCCTGTTTGTACTCGTGATCGTGGCGCACGAGCGCCGCCGTGTCGTGCACGTCGCGGTCACCGCTGAACCCACAGCGGCATGGACGGCGCAACAACTCCGCGAAGCGTTCCCGTAGAACGAAGCTCCGCGATTCCTAGTCCACGACCGTGATTCAGCCTTCTACGGGTGGACGACGACCGCGTCGGCGATCGGCATCGGGGAAATTGTCACGGCTCCGCGGTCACCCTGGCAGAACGCGTACGCGGAGCGCTTGATCGGATCCATTCGCCGCGAGTGCCTCGATCACATCATCATCATGAACGAGCACGGATTGCGCCGCGCCTTGGCCGCATACCTCGAGTACTACCTGAAATGGCGGACCCACTTGTCGCTAGACAAGGATGCGCCGGTGGCTCGACCCATCGCGACACCGACCGACGGCGTGATTGTCGCGACTCGTCACCTCGGCGGTCTCCGCCATCATTACGAACGACGGGCCGCGTAACCGCGACTCGTCGACAGTACGACCCATTCCGGCGCCATCGCGAACGGCAGCTGCACGTCGATCGACTATCCGTCGCCCTCCCAGCGTGCGATGAATATGGGCTACGCACGCCGCCCACGGCGATTCGGCAAATGGACGAAGTTCATTCTGAAGGTGAGCCCGCCTGAATCGCGCCCGATTGAGTTTTCAGTACCTACAACCCACGGTGCATAAGACATGCTGCTGAGCTTCGAGCCGGCTGAGCTATTGTCGGTTTTCAGGAAGGAATGGACCCCGGATTTGCAAAACCTTTCCCCCCGGAGTTCCGCTCGTCTGCCGGCGCGCTGAGCGTGCCTGATCGTCTCGACTCGGTCCAGTCCTCCTATTTCGTTCTCGTTCCCGTGGATGACGCCGGACGGTGTTTTTGCGGACGACTTGGTTGCACCATCACTACGAACGCTGCGCCGCGTAGTCCACGATTCCTTGCGTTCCCAGCAGCTGCCCTGCGTTTAGCGGAGCATGCCCAAACGGTTCTGGCCATCAGGACATGCTGTCGCAACGTGTCTTTCAAGCGAGCAGGCAGCGATCGTCCTCGTAATATGAGAGTCACGACTCGGGTCGATCCGCTCACGACAGCGGCCGGCGAATTCGTCCGCCGAGGTTTTCAGTCGCCACAAGCCGCGATCCAGGCCCCGTCAGGTGTACCCTGACGAACGAACGGCGATCCCGCGACGGTGCGCCACACTCTGTGCAAGCGTGCGGACTTTCGCCTTGTGTCCCCGAACCGCCTGGCGCACAGTAACGCTCTCAAGCCTGCCTCGCTGCGCTTGCTCTCGACGGCGCACGGCACCCCGCTCGGGAGGCGGAGACCAGGTCCAACCGCGTCGGCATGTCGAGGAGGAGCGGCAATCGAGGCGGCAAGCCGCCGCTGACGCCGCTACCGGCTGGTTCCGATTCGGGGCCTGCGACTTCGATCGAGTTTTCCGGACAGGACGCCTTGTGAAGCACCGTCGGGGAGAGATTTTGCACTCCTATGACGTTCGCGTGACATTGGGCCAGTGAGGCGTAGATTATGCTCGTTCCGGTTTAGAGGTGGAATGAGCCAGCATCGTTACCGACAGAGCGTCCTGCTTTTGGCGATATTAGTCGTTCCAAGCCTGGCGATCACGCTACTTGGATGGAATGATATTAGGCGAGAGCATGAGAAGCGGTTGAGCGACGCTGAGGAGCGCACAAAGATCGACGTATGCCAGGAGTTGCTGCAAGCGCTGGAGCGCCTTAAGCTACAGGGACTCAGTGGCGCTGCTTCCGATCAGGCCATCATGCTGGTCGCTTTAGCAAAGGGCAATCGGCTTGAGCTTCCTTGGGACGCAGATCCAAGCGCTGCGCGGTTCCGCGAATCTGTAGAAGAACCGGATTTTGCCGTCAGGATTTTGCAGGCCAAGCGGGCGGAAAGAACCCAGAAACGCTACGACCAAGCCGCCATCCTTTACCGCGAATCGATTGCGCACGCGCGCTCTGAAAGCCAGCGCGTGTACGCACGCTTTCTGCTGGCGGAAGCGCTAGCTCGATCCGGAAGAGATGCGGAGGCGATCCGCATACACCGGGATCTGTTGAAGCTTCCATCGACCACGGTTGACGAATATGGTGTGCCGTTTGCGTACTATGTTGCGCTACGCATGATGAGCGACCATCGCATGGATCGAGACGTTCTCGATCGCGTGGCTATCGACCTTAGGTCGCCGGCGTCCCTTCCTGCACATGGAATATACGTGCTGCGTGACATTCTTGAAGCTGCACGACATTCCGGAGACGTCGCAGTTGCACAACGTGCGCAGCGAGCGTTGGATGTGCTGTCAGCGCGCGAGAAATATCTGGAACAAGTGTCGACGCTTCAGAAAGATTTTCCTTCGTTACGCCTAACATCGACAGATTGGCAAGCCTACCGCCGGTCTGGCTCTTCTGCCGGCGACACTTGGATGATTAGCTTGACACCTTCTGCGGCGGATTCCGCGCGGCTTATCGCGGTACGAGCAACAGATATCTTCAAAAGCATTGAATCTAGCCACCGCGCCAGAGCCGACGGTCCTCACTTTGATATTGGAGGGGCCGGCCAACCACTGGGCGAAGGCCTTCCGGGCCTGCGCATCACCTTCAGGCGATACGTGCCTACCGGTATATCGACCATCCTCGTCTCGGAGCGGCCGATCTACATTCTGTCGCTATTTTGCATGGTCGTCATGACATTCGTCGGCGGTTATCTTCTTTGGCGCGACACGCAGCGTGAGATGTACTTGGCAGACGTACGAAACCATTTTGTTTCCAGCGTATCCCACGAACTCAAGACCCCTTTAACCGCCATTCGAATGTTTGCTGAGATCATGCAAATGCAGGGTCCTGGCGATGCGGCGAAGCAGAAAGAGCATCTAGAGACCATCGTCAATGAAACAGAACGTCTCACACGATTGCTAAACAACGTGCTTGATTTTTCCCGGCTCGAGCGCGGAGACACAAGTTACAACATGCAACCTGCTGCATTGTCTGAAGTCGTCTACGCGTCAGCGCGTGCCATGCGTTTCTCGCTCGCTGAACGCCGCTTCGATCTTCGCATACATGTTGATGAAGAGATTCCGCAGGTGCAAGTGGACCGTGACGCCATCGAACAGGCTATCCTCAACCTGCTGACCAACGCCATGAAATACTCGGGAGCAAGCCGCGACATCGAGCTCCGGCTGCTGGCGCAGAATGGCAGTGCAGTAATCCAGGTTTCGGACCATGGAATTGGCATTCCCCTCCAAGAGCAGCCGCGCATCTTCGAGAAATTCTATAGAGTTCCGACACCAGAGAACTGTGCGATACCCGGCGCGGGCCTTGGACTCGCGCTGGTGGCTCACATCGCTGAAGCCCACCGGGGGGCCGTTGAAGTCGACAGCAGCCCGGGAAAGGGCAGCACGTTCACGATCCGCCTGCCTATTGACGCCGGGAGTCGTTCATGAGTCTCGTAATGGTTGCTGAGGATGATCGAGCCATTCTTCGAGGTCTCGACGAGAGCTTGCGTTTCGAGCGTCATGACGTACTCGCGGCTGAGGACGGCGCGACTGCATACCGACTAGCACTGGAGAAGAAACCGGACCTAGTAATCCTCGACTTGATGTTGCCGAAGATCAATGGTCTCGAGGTTTGCCGCAGGCTGCGCGCCGAAGGTTTCGTAGCGCCAATCTTGATGCTGACGGCGCGCGGCGAGGAGACCGACCGCGTCCTCGGTCTCGACATGGGAGCGGATGACTACGTCACGAAGCCGTTTTCAGTACGTGAGCTTCTTGCCCGCGTGCGGGCGCTGCTTCGCCGGACCCAGGCGTCAGACACCCTGCCAAACGAACTTCGCTTCGATGATGTCGTTGTGGACTTTCTCCGTTACGAAACCGTCAGGGGAGGGCGTCCGGTGGAGATGACACGAAGGGAATTCGGCATCCTGCGTGTCTTGGCCGGCAAAGCTGGTCAGGTTGTGACACGGGACACGCTGCTCAGCGAAGTCTGGGGATACGAGAGTGACACGACCACGCGTACCGTGGACAACCACATCGCGCTGCTGCGCGCGAAACTCGAAAACAATCCTGCCGAGCCACGGCGCCTTCTCACGTTTCGGGGCGTTGGATACAAGCTCGTCGTCGAACCTCACGAGGGCGCCTTGTGAGAACGAATCGTATCGTCGTCATCGAAGATGATCCGGCGCTCCTTCGAGGATTGGCGGAACAATTGCGCGTCGAATCCTACGACGTTCTGACCGCCGCTGATGGATCAGACGGCTACCGGTTAGTGCGCGATAATCAGCCCGACCTGGTGATCCTCGATCTGACACTGCCGGGAATGAACGGTTATGACATCTGTCGCGAAGTGCGGAGTCACGGCCTTGTCACACCAATCTTGATACTCACGGCCCAGGGTCGTGAAGTCAATCGCGTGCGGGGATTCGAGGTGGGTGCGGACGACTATGTCACCAAGCCATTCTCGATGCGCGAGCTGTTGGGGCGTGTGCGGGCGGTTCTGCGCCGGTCCGAAGGCCGCTCGGATCTCGCCAACCAGCAGGAGCTCGACGAGGCAAGACGCATCCAACGACGGCTCATGCCCTCGGATATTCCACAGGCTACTGGTTTGCACATTGCTGCGACTTGGCGTCCGGCCCGCATCGTCGGCGGAGATTACTTCGACATCCTAAAGGTCGATGATGACGTTCTCGCCATCTGCATCGGCGATGTGTGCGGCAAAGGCATGCCGGCCGCCATGGTGATGGCCAGTCTGCAGGCGGCGGTGAAAGTCTACGCGGCCAAACAAACAAATCCACGAGAGGTCTGCAGAGAAGTGAACCTCATGATGTATGAAGGCATCGCGGCGCAAAGATTCATCTCTTTTTTTTACGCCCTCATCGATTCTCGATTGAGACAAATGACGTACTGCAACGCCGGGCATAATCCGCCGATTCTAACGGCGGGCAGTTCAGTGCGCCATCTCGCCTGCGGCGGTGGAGTTCTTGGCGTGATGGATCATTGGCATTACGAGGAAGAACAGGTCGGCCTCCGGTCCGGCGACCGTCTCGTGATGTACACCGACGGGCTCATCGAATGCCGCAACGAGGCAGGCGAGGAGTTCGGCGAGGAACGCTTAACCAGTCTGGTCACCTGTTTCGGGCACAACGATGCGGGCGCGCTGGTGGAAGAAGCGATTGGCGCCGCCAGCCGGTTCACAGGCGGCAACTTTCAAGACGACGTGACGGTGATCGCCGTCTCGGTCGAGTAGGGGGAACCATGCGGATTCGAATCGTAAGCCTCTTACTGCTCATGTTGCTTTCCGCGGCGATCGTGGCCAGGGCACAGAACGTGGAAGCCCTGCGTCAACAGGCCTTAATTCAACTAGATCGTGGAGATATTCAAGGGGCGATCCAGATTTTCAACCGTGTTGTGAACGAGTATCCCTACGATCGCAACCTCGTTGCCCAGACGCTCTTACAATTAGGTGACTGCTTCCAGTCCCTCAATCAGCCGAGTCGCGGGCGCGAATATTACGAGCGCGTCATTAGCCAGTATAGCGATCAGACCGAAACGGTCGCCAGCGCGCGCAAACGCTTGGCTGCCGCGACAGCCATGGCTGAGGTGCCTAAAGGATGGATCTTGGCAGGCACCAAGCCGGCCGATTATGAGACCAGCGTGGACCATGGCACCGTTTTCGGCGGACTGCCTAGCGCATACCTTCGGTCGAAGAAGCCTAAAATAGACGGGTTCGGCACACTAATGCAAAGCTTCAGCGCGGAGCAATACGTCGGAAGACGTGTCCGGCTGAGTGCCTTCGTGAAGTCAGAGAATGTTCAGGGGTGGGCCGGCTTGTGGATGCGTGTGGACGGGAAAGGGGGAAACGCACCTCTCGCCTTTGACAATATGCAGGACCGTTCGATCAAAGGGACCACAGACTGGCGCAACTATGACGTTGTGCTGGACATTCTGCCTGAAGCGGTCAGCATCAGTATCGGCATTCTGCTAGGAGGGACCGGAACCGTTTGGATGAACGACACCAGGGTCGAAGAGGTCGGGGCTAACATCCCGACGACCGATACCAGAGATCGCAGGAAAGAACCTACGAATCTCCGTTTTGACAAGAAATAGCCTGTGATCCGCAAAGACTCGTCCCCGTATGGTCCAATAATTCGATCGGTCGCGGGAGGGACGGTCTTTTCCAGGGTCGTCTTGGCGAGGGAGTGGACGTCATTGGCGAAGCACGGTGAAAGCGATTGTCCTACGATAGGGCGTTAACTGACAGAGCTACACCGCAGCGGTGGCATCCCTCTTGCTCTCTCGTGCTCAGCAGCGCGGCGGCGCGTGTATGGGCGCTGGTCGATCGGGCAACGCTAGATACGCTTTCCGTCGACTGGCGACTCGATTCGCGACCTCGAATTTCCTCCTCCGCAGATTCCGCTGCACTGGAGGTTTACCGACTGGTTGTCAAGGCGACGTGTATTCGATCGACCGGGTCCGCGCGACAGATGGGCAGCCGGTTCCATCTTAACCGCGACGTGACACACACGCCGACACGGCACGATAGAGAATGTAGCGACGATGGAACGCAGAGCAAGACGGAGTTCCCGATGGCAATCGATAGCAAGGCCGCAGCCGACAGCACCCCTTCGCAGTACGTTCAACAATCGCAGATCGAGCTCGATGAAGCGACCGTCAACGAGTTGCTCGCAACTATTCAACGGGCAGTCCGCAAAACACTTCGGGTCAACCTGCGCGCCGATGATGGGTCAGAGCGCAATCAAGATGCGCTCGAGCTCGTTCACGATGCGTGGATGAAGCTTCAGAACCGGCTGAACGAAGCCAAGCCCGTACAAAGCCCAAACGCGTACGCATACATTACAGCACGAAAACTGTGCTTCGACTACTTGCGGCGGCTGTCCGGACGTCATCGCAGCTTGCTCGACTCGGCGCTGCGGTACCTGCGGCTAACTCCGGGGTTCGCCGCATGGAAGGTCGATGGCAAATGGTTGACGGGTTTCGCGCGCTGGCAAGTCGACGGCACGCCGATCGCGTCGAGCGCGGCAATCCAGCGACTGCTCGATCGCAAGGGCGCCATTCTAGATCCCGCGGTCAAAGCGTTGAGTTGGCCGGCTTACAGGCGTGCAGAGTGGCAGCACCTAATGCTCAGGATTTTCAGTTTCACCGACGCGCCCCTCCGGTTGGAGGACTTGCGTGCGGCGATCTTCGTCATCACGAACATCGCCGAAGACCGAGAATTCGAGCTCGATCCTCCCCGATCGCCGGAGCCCTCGGTCGACGTGGCCGTGAGGTCGCGAGAGCAGTTGAAGGCGACGTGGAGTGAGATTGTGGCGCTTCCGCGTCACCAGCGCGTCGCATTACTTCTGAATTCAATGGATGGGGATCTCGATCAACTGTTGCATGTTGGCATTGCCACGCTCGAAGAGATCGCCGTGGTCCTCGCGATAACACCGGCCGAAATCGATGCTTTGCGGCATGCGATTCCGGCACTCGACGCGGAGCTCAATGCCACACCGACCTCGAAATCATCGGAGCAATTTGCCGCGCTCTGGCGACATGTTCCGGTGGACGATGGCGTGATCGGAAAAATGTTCGGGCTTGGGCGCCAAGAGGTCGTCAATCGACGGCTCGCCGCACGGCAACGGTTGCATCGCAAACTGGCAGAACTCCTTGGCACTCGACAACCAAACAGGCGAAGAGAGCCACTCGTGCGGCTCACACGGAGGCAGCGTCGCAATAGGGTGACGGATTGCCGGCCGCGAGCTTCGCTACGTACAGTCCAACAGAGGAAACAGCGCATGCGGACGCATCCGACACCCGATAAATCCAGCAGTTTCACCGACAGACTCACATCCCACAGGCACTGTTGACTACCTCGAGCCACCTGAACAAATGCGCTTCCCGTCGCGGAGCATCAGCTCGTCTTGACAACACAATACGTGCACCCAGCCATCTGACGTGCGAACGGAAAGACGATTTCTGGACCGCGGCATCGCGCAGGACGAGCGGAAGTCACTTGAGGAGACCCATATTCGGCTCTGGGTGCTTTGCAGGTTCGGAACTCCTACACCTCTTGCTCAATGGTCACCGAGAAACGTCTCCATCGATGACAATCATTCACTTACAGTAGCCGGCGGCGATCCAACGGATCTCCTCGCTGCGGCACATCGTGGTGCATTGACCGGATGGATTCGGCCACAGTGACGATCGTTGGAATGACTAAGTAACCTTTGACGGAGCGAGCGCCTATACGTCCATCGCAACCCGGCATCTAGCCCTCGACTTGGGCATAAATGAGTGTCAGGCCACTCAATATCTGCAAACGAGCCATCCTGCCAAGATCCGAGCCGGTTTCGCGCCTTGATTTAATGACGACGGCCTTATTGTAAGGGCCTTGAACACACTGCTGATCGGCTGTGCACCAAAAGCCACCGGAGTGGCGCTAGAGGTGCTGGGAGTCTCGTACGGCGTAGCGTTGAGAGTAGTCGTAAACGCGGGAGATCCGGGGCGCTCGAGTTTGCGATTCAGTCAATCGAATCAGCGACGTTTCTCAGCGCGGATCAGAAGCGCGACATTAAGATCGGAGCCGGCGTTCGATGGGCGCGGAGGTCGCATCGCAGATCAATTAGAACACGTCGTTCGTATATGAACGATGGTGCGCCAGCTTCGGTCGAGCTGCGCGTGAAAGGACGGGAGGAAAACTATGTCGACTATCGTGGCTTGGCACGGTGCAACGCTTTCGGACCACACTGCGAAGCGGGACGCGGCCGCGAAAGATGGTTATCGGTTTCTCTCGCTGAGCCTCTACGGCTCGACGTTGGATCCGATCTACGCGGCGGTCATGATCAAGCGGCCGGCGATCGTCGCCCAGCGCGACTGGCCATGCATGACCGCGGCGCAATTCCAGCAGACGTTCAACGATCAGGCGAATCAGGGCTATGGCCCCGTCATGATTGCGGCGACCGGGCCAGCGTCCGACCCGCGCTTCGCGGCCGTCTTCCAGCCGCAAAACCCGATTCCACTGACGCGGCACCTGCTGAAATCGGGCGACGCGAACGACGGGGGGACACTCCAGGGCATGAACGCGCAGGCGAAAACGCAGGGGCTCATCCTGCATTGGGCCGCCGCGTACGGCGATGCGGGAGATCCGCGCTACGCAGCCATCTGGATGCCGAATGCCGGTAAGACGCTGTGGAACACCGACGGCGTCGCCGACAGTGTGGCCACCTACCAGGCGCGCTTCAACGCGCAGACGTCGGCTTGGTGCCGCCCTGCCTTCGTCACGTTGAACCGCAGCAACCAGTATCTGTCGCTCTTCATCGACCGTCAGATCGGACCGTGGGTAGCGCGGCATAACCTGACGCCCGCGGGCTACCAGGCCGAGTTCGACAACTGGACCGGCAAAGGCTATCTCCCTGTAGTCGTGCAGGCGGCGGGAACGGACGCGGCCTCGGCGCGCTTCGCGGCCCTGTTCGCACAGAGCGAGACCGAGACCGCGAAACAATTCAGCGCCACCGGTCCGGTTGCGAACGCGTCGATTGACAGCGTCATCAAGCAGGCGATGCAGGACTCGCCGGTCCGCCATGCATCTCTGGCGATCGTCCACGCTGGCAGGCTCGTCTATGCACGGGGCTACACCATGGCCGAGCCGAACTGGCCTGTCGTGCAGCCGACGACATGCTTTCGTATGGCGAGCGTGTCGAAGACGGTTACTGCGCTCGCGATCTTTCAACTCATCGAGTCGAAAACGCTGACGCTCGGGCAGAAGCTGCAGGACATCCTGCAATTGAAAACACCAGGCGGCGCCGCGCCGGCCGACAATCGTTTTGGCGACGTCACGATCAAGCATCTGCTCGAGCACACGAGCGGCATCAATCCCGACGCTTTCCGCAACGGACCGGCGGTCGTCCAGGCGTTTCAGCAGGCTGGCCACACGGTGAGCCTTCCGGTGACCGAGGCGATGACCGATCAGTACATTGCCGGCCTCGGCATGGTGAGCGCGCCCGGAGCGACGCAGGCCTACAACAACTGCGGCTACTACCTGCTCGGGCGGATTGTGGCGAAGCTGCGCGGCAAGAGCAGCCCCATCGATGCCTACAAACCGTTCCTGCTCGCGCCCATTGGCGTCACGCGGATTCGGCGCGCCGTCAGCCTGGTCGCGAACGAGCCAGCGGACGAAGCACGCTACGAAGACCCGAGCCTGTGGGTCGGGCAAAGTCAGATGTCGCCCGATCAGCCGCTCGTCCCATCGGAGTACGGCACAGAACAGATCGAAATCATGGAGGGCGGCGGCGGCCTGACGGGTGCAGCCACCGACATCGCGCGCCTCATCGCGGTACTGATGAGCACAAAGGACAACGCCTCGCTGAAGCGCGCCACGATCACGACGATGCTGAGCGACGGCGCCGCCGTCAGCGCGGCAGGCATGGGGCGTGCGGGGTATGGCTTCGACTACCTGTCGAAGCTTGGCGCCGACAGCTTCTACGGCCAGAAGGGCGGCTCGCTCGCCAGTTCCGGGAACGTTTTGGAATTGAATGGCGACTGGGGCTTCACGCTGTCCTGGGGCGGCAAGGCCACAGCAGCGACCAGCTGGTACCCGGACTATCCGACGGTCATGAACATCGCCAAGTCCACCGGCTGGGGCTCTGGTGACCTCTTTCCCCAGTACGGCATGTCATCACTGTAACGGTGGCGGCGACGACAAGGAGGTTGATATGACGACGCTCGGCGACCCATCAACCGCAATGAAACTCTCCTCCATTCGGGTCAGTGCGCCGCCGCATGATTACGTTCGGAATGGGACGACATCGTTGTTCGCCGCGCTTGACGTATGGACCGGCCGGGTCATCGGCGGACTGCAGCACCGGCGTCACCGCGGTCGCGAGTTTCTGCAGTTTCTCAATACCATCGATGCGAACGCTCCTGCCAATCTGGACGTTCATCTGATTCTCGACAACTATGGCACTCACAAGACACCAAGGTGTACCGCTGGTGTACTCGCCATCCGCGGGTTCATCTGCATTTCACACGAACAAGCGCCTCGTGATTGAACCTGGTCGAACGCAGGTTTGCCACTCTGACGGAGAAGCAAATCAAGCGCGGCGCGCATCGGGGCACGAAGGCCTCGAAGGGGCCATTCGTGAGCATCTGTACATCAGCAACGGGTCGGCCACACTATTCGTGCGGACCACAACCGCTGACTACATCCGTCACCAAGGTCACGGGCTTCTGTCAGCGATTCTCTCTAACTCAGCACACTAGTGGCGAAGGTTTTCATCAGCTACAGCCGGCATAGTGACAACGTCGCGACGATCCTGTCCCGCGATATCGCGGAACTTGGCCACACGGTCTTGTGGGATCAGGAATTGTGCGGTGGTCACGTGTGGTGGGAACGAATCCTGTCGACGATTCGTGACTGCACCGTGTTCGTGTTCGTCCTCGATGAAGAGGCGTTGAAATCAGTGGCGTGCATGTCCGAATTAGGATACGCGCGGGCACTTGCGAAGCCGCTTTTGCCGGTACTTGTTTCCGATTCCCCACTCGGGAACCTCTTGCCGACTTCACTCGCAGAAATTCAGTTCATCGACTACCGGAGTCAGGACCGCGCCGCGGCTTTTCGATTGGCCCGGGCATTCAGCGAAGTGCCCGCTCCCCAACCTCTTCCGACGCCTTTGCCGCAACCGCCAGAGGCTCCGATCTCTCCCATTGTGCGGCTCGGCGAGCAGGTCCGTACGGAGTCCAGTTTGACTGATGTGCAGCAGCGAGTCTTGCTCGCCGATTTAAGGCAGTTGTTTTACGATCCGCCGAACGCTCGTGAGGCGCGGGCGCTGCTTGAAGATTTCAGAAAGCGTCGGGATATTCTGGCGACGATCGCCGAAGAAGTGGATGTTCTTTTGGTATCCAGGAGTCCGTTCCGCTCGCGCCGCCTGAAATGGCGCGAGATCTTGACGCGTAAAACAACTTCACTTGCAGCCGTGACGGCGTTCCTAATGGTTGTTGTTGTCCTGTTTGTCGGCATCGGTCAACAAGTAACCGACTCACCAGTCGCCACGGATGAAAGCGTCGTCTACTCACGATATGCAGACATTCCAGAAGGCAATGGGATTTTGAGTCTCACAGCGGTACTTTCTTCAGGTGGCCCGGCCGCCCCAGATTCGGATTGGACGGTGTACGAGGCTCGGGTTGATGCGCTCGGCAATCGAAAAGTCATTGCATCCGGCTTATCAACAGAACAGAGATTCACGCTGCCGGCTGGCATGTACAAACTCACTGTCAAGAACGGGTCGGCAGTTGCATCGCGGAATATCGGAGTACGACGGGGAATGGTTGCTGACGACAAAGTGGTCTTGAATGCCGGCATCGTCGATCTCACGGCTCTGTTCACGTCAAGTGGCCCAGCCGTTGACAACGCGTCTTGGGGTGTGTATGAGGCTGATGCGCTCGGCAGCGGAAGACTCGTCGCTTCAGGCTTATCAACGGAACAGCGATTTACGCTGCCGGCGGGCAAGTACAAGGTCGCCGTCGAAAAGGACAACGCGACAGCGACTCAGAGCCTCGAAGTCGGAGCAGGAGAACTCAAGGCTCTGCAAATCGTATTGAATGCCGGCATCGTTGACCTGACCGCCTTGTTCGCGTCACATGGTCCAACAGTCGACAATCCACATTGGGAGGTGTTTGAGGCTCGGGCCGATGCGGTCGGCAATCGGAAACACATCGCTTCCGGCATCTCAACAGAGCAGCGATTCACTCTGCCGGCTGGCGAGTACAAGATCAAGGTCGAAAAGGGCAACGCGACAGCGACTCAGGACCTCGTTATCAGAGCAGGACAGGTGAAGTCCATGCAAATCGTGTTGAATGCCGGCGTTGTTGACGTCATGGCCGTGTTCGCGTCAAGCGGCGGCACTGCCGAAAACCCGAACTGGGCGGTGTCCGAGAAGCCCGACACGCTCGGCAATCGGAAACGCGTCGCGGATGGCTACTCCACAAATCAGCGGTTCATCCTCTCAGGCGGTCGCTACACACTCGAAGTGGAAAAAAGTGGCGCAGCTACAACTCAGGACATCGAGATCCAACCTGGCAAACGAATTGAGTTAAAGCTTGTCTTGAAAAAGTGAAGGGTTATCGAGGTCGAGAGCTGGCGCGGTAACTCTTAGGCCGCGACTTTGGCGTATCGAGGATTTCCCGTCCGTGCAACAACTCGATCGACGTGCCAACGCGGCCTCGCGATAGTAGAACTGTAGCAGGCCGCCGAGTCGCTCACGACTGTGGTCCGCAAAATGTATGGTCCGCCCCCCGATCCGCAAGCTGTACCGGTGAAGGAATCGTCCGCGTAAATGTATCCGGCCGCTGGGTGAAGGGGTTGCGCTTCGGGCCACGATGAAGAGCCGCGCGGGTCCGTCCTCATTAACTCCCCGGTCTTTTCGAAGGACCGTTTTGCGGACCAGGTTTCGGACCCGCCGGAGGACGTTCCGTCATCGGTGACTGGTGATCGCGGACGTGTCCCTCGCTAATATCGCGTCCGGCCAAAATCATTTGACGTTGGCTTGGTAGCTGGCCATGCTCCGCGCGATGTCTGACGTCGTCCGGACCGTTGCTGCGATCCGAGCCGCGGTGTCATCGCGTCTGGACTTGCTGTTCGAGGTTCTGGCCCTGCGCCATCAGGTGACCGTCCTGGCGCGTGCGAATCGGCGCTTTCGGCGATCTGACCGCCTGCTCTGGCTGATGCTGCGGCGGGTGTGGCCACGGTGGAGAGAGGCGCTCGAGCTGGTCCAGCCGGCCACCGTCGACCGTTGGCATCGCGAGTGGTTCCGTCGGCGCTGGTGGCACCGTTCGCGACGTCCTGGACGACCACGCATTGAGCCGGCGTGGCGCGAGTTGATTAGGCGCTTGGCCGAGGAGAATCCTCTGTGGGGTGCTCCACGGATTCACGGCGAGCTCCTCAAACTCGGCATGGTCGTCTCAGAGCGCACGGTGTCGCGGTACCTGCGGGAGCAGCCAAGGAGACCGTCACAGACCTGGCGTACCTTCCTCGCGAATCACTTCGGCCAGTTGACGTTCAGGTCACAGATACTGTCGTCACACGCGTCGGACGACGCCATCGTCGACGCCTTTGCCAGAACATGGTGTCCACTTCCGTCGGCCGAGTATGTCGCTGCGTCGAGGCAATGCGCGCTGGCCGCCTGGCCGGCCTCGGTCCGACGCGTTGGCCTGACGTACGCGGCCCTCCGGATCATCTTCGTGACCGCACAGGCGTGCGACGGAGCACTGGCCGGGCCCCACCGAGGCTTGGGCGCGTGGAGCTGGCTCACGAGCATGCTGAAAGTCGATTGCGGACCGCAGGCGGCGGATCAACTGCGACGACTACGGCGTAAGACCGCCCAGTTTCGCGCTCGGGGCGAGCGTCAGCCGACCAGGATTCGTATTCGTTTGGTCCGCGATGTGTGGTCATTCGTACACGGTCGGGATAATGGCGAAGCACACGGCGCAACGGGTTCGCGAGCTGGGCGCGGTCCTTCGTGTACCTTCCTGCTGGCCGATCATGCCATCGGAGTGCCGTCGACGTCGGTCGCGTTGACAGGCACGGTGGGTCACTGCACGCTGACGATGCTGATGACCGGCGTCATCCTATAGATCCCGTTCCCCGTGTCCACCACAGACTGATTGCCATCGAAGTCGACCAGGATGTTGCTCGTCGTGGCCCCCGTGGTCGCGATGTCAAACTCGCGATTGAGACGGACGTCCCCCGACGGAATCGTCACCGTCGCGCTCTTTCCGGCAGGCGCGGCGATCGCCGGCGCACATGTGGTCCCCGCAGGTGTGGCGTTGTCGAAATACAGCGTGGCGCTCGAGACCATCAGCCGGATCTGGGTGTAGTGACCTGCCGCCAGAGGGCCTGTGCCGAGGACATCCGTGGCCGTGGTCAACTTCATGAGGTCGCAGGTGCGCGTCGACCCGCCGCCGGCGAACGGCAGCGTGTTGAAATTCCCCCCTGACGCATGCGCGCTGACCTCAGAGAACGTCACAAGCAGAGCCTGGGCTCCCACGAACGGCGCGTCTTTCAGCGAAACACTCAAGGTCGAGGCCGACGACGGTGCCGTCGTGGAGCCGCTGCAGCCGACGAACGCGACTGATGTCGCCAAGACTCCTAGGAACCACCACTGACGCATGAGCGGACCTCCATGACGAACGTGAGCAAAGGCGGGACCACCCCGGTCACACGGGTTAATCCATTTTCGGACAGTCAGTTGCGTCAAGGACACGGCCATTCGAGGCCCGGCAGCGCGGTTACACCGGCATTGAGCCCATTACACAATCGTCACTCTCGACGATGCCGGAGAGATTGACGCCGCCAGCGATATCTCTGGGCACGCCCCATATTGCCGGGCATCAGCATCTCCTCTCGCGTCTTCGCGCACTTGGCCGCAGGTCCGATCGAACCATCGCACACTCTGACCGTCGGCCGAGACCTCGGAGAAGTCGGCCCTGGCGTCAGCCCGAGACAGTCCGACCTGAAAGTGCGACGCTCTCCGGTGGCTAAGTCGCGTTAACGGGCGTGTTGTCCGACCCGTGCTTCGCCTGCGATACGCCGATTCGACCGAGCGGCGCTACCTCTGATACAGTTCATCCTCGACATCAAGAGCGACTCGCCCGTTGGCGAGTCCGGCAACCGAGCCGTGCGCAACGCCGGCCGCGGTGCTTCTCTCAACGAGAGGATGTGGTCCTTGCGGACAAAGCTAGCCTTAGTGCCACCAAAGCCCCACTCATCAGAACAGCCAACACATCCGCCCTCACGGGTTCGTGGGAAGCGGCGCGCCGTCACGAAGAAGTGGACGAACAAGCAGCTGATGGCGCTCTATCATGACCGACAGCGCCTGCTGCGAGAGATTGAAGCGGAAGTGGCACGCGACAAAGCAGCCAAGGAGAATCCCGTATCGCAGGATTTTCAACAGAGTTGTGACGCGCAACAAACGCCGCAGCGGGAAATCATCACTCGGCAGGTGTTGCTATTCCCGCCGCGTCGTTCCCCACGACGGTGCGGTGCGCGATGAGCAGCAGAGTGCTGCCGTTCTGTGAAGCGGATGATGGCGTCTTGCGGCGTTATCGCGAATGGCGAGCGGCATTCAGTCCGAGACTCAAACCCACTTCGCTTGAGCGACCGGTGCTCCTCGCGGAATGGCGCGAACGGCGTCGGTGGGAGCGGTATGGAATGTGGCGGCGGCAGCGCACCGAGCCTGCCCCGATGTTCTGAAGGCCCACCATTTCGTCGGACAACCCCTTGACTGCTTTATCGAATCGAGAGGACACATAGATGTTTCGCAGACATGAACGCATAGGATGAAGAACTCCGTCGGTTGCGTGATGAGCTTTTCGAAATACGGTCTTGGGGCACACCCGAAGCAGTTCGCCAAATTCTGACGAACGGCATCAGTTGCAAGACGAATGACGAATATTATCGTTGGCGGCACAGTGCGCTGGACGCAGTCATCTAAATTCGCCGACGCCATGTCGACAATCAGCTGTCGCACAGTGGCCGGCACCGGAGGTCGCCCGCGCGGTTGCGATTTCAACCGCCAGAACAATCGATACGCGTTGCGATGCCAACGAATGAGCGTAGCCGGCTGCACGATGGT
>DATFWL010000208.1:0-8510 GCA_035259385.1 Vicinamibacterales bacterium
AAGGTCTGACACAATTCCCGCTTGCGACACGACGCGCATGCCAGCAAACGATTGGAGCGACAGGACATGTCGAATCGGATATGCGTGAAGGAGGGTTTTGCGCTATCCTGTTCCGGACCGACCGCAAGTCGTTGATTCTAAAGCGGAGAGATGGCGGAGTGGTCGATCGCGCACGCTTGGAAATCGAAGCTCGCCAGCCACACTGACGCACCCCAAAGCGCTCGAACACACACGCGATCAGCGACTTAACGCTCCAAGGCGATCACGCGGTGTGCGTCCGTAAACTTCGATGTTCTTCGAGGTTTTGAACCCGACGTATCACAGTCCTATCACAATCGACTCGCATACTTCCGACTGCGCAACACCGACGCGCGTCGGTATTTCGGCGTACGCGTCATGAGGCGGTCGTGAATCGGCTCTTCTCGATCTTCAATTGCTTGATCTTGGATTCCAACGTCGAAGCGGGTATACCGAGTCTGGCCGCGGCACCGCGCGGCCCCGCTACTCTCCCTCGACTCTTCGCCAGCGCCGCTTCGATCATGTCCTTCTCCTGATCCTGCAGCGTCTCTGGGAGAGGACTTGATCCGTCCGGCCGAAGTGGCGCCTGCGTCGAGAGCCACGCCTCGTCGATCGAAAACGTATCGCCTGTGCACAAGATGACCGACCGCTCGATGATATTCTGTAACTCGCGAATGTTCCCGGGCCACGTGTATCGCTCGCAAAGTTCCAACGTCCGCTTCTCGATCTGACGAATATGCTTCGCCATCTGCTCGGCGAATCGCTTGACGAAGTATTCGACCGGTCAAGTCCTAATTCGCCTGTAAAAGCCTGAGGGCGTTGGTTTCCTTTTGTCTTACGACCCCCGTAACCGTTGCAACACGAACTCGCAACGTTGCTCGACCGACACCCGTGGCAATTCGATCAACTCGAAGCCAAGTGCGCCATACCATTCGCTCGCGCAGCGATGCACACGGACGGATTCGGTGAATGACTGGTCGCGTTCGTTGTCGGTCGTGTAGATCTCTTCCCACGGCGGCGCCACGAAGACTTGGCGGAAGTACGGAAAGTCCAAGACAGACTGTCCGGCCTCGGCCATCGACAGCAGGCCCAGATCATTCAGCATGCACCGCGCATCCGGAATCGCCCGATCGAAGAACACGAGCTCGGCATCCGTGGGAGCTTGTCGATAACGCTCGATGTCCATGCGCAGTGTCGCCGTCGCGAACTCCGCCGCACCGGGTCGAGAACTCAAGCCGCGGTGCAAACGATCCTGAATGATGGCTCGGGCGCTGTCGTGCACGCACGCATAGCCCTGCCCTGCAAGCGCGGTAAGAAGCGTGGTCTTCCCCGCACACGGGCCGCCCGTGAAGATCACCCGTCGATTGCCTACGACTCTCTCCGTCACGCCGCTGCTTCCTTCTTTGCCGACACCGTGATCGCCGCTCGGAGCTGTTGAAGCTGCCGAAGCCCCGCGGCGGTCATCGCCACGCCGCGCCAGTGTTTCGATGCCGCAATCAAACTCGCGTAGAGCAGCGAGAGGCACGAGCGCTCCGTCGGGAACCGCGGGATCACCTTCGTGCGCCGGCGCGCTTCGCCATTCAGCCGCTCGAGCCGATTCGTCGTGCGAATCCGCAGGTGGTGCACCTCGGGAAAACGCAAATAGGTGACGCACTCATCGAGGTCCCGTTCCAAACATTCCAGCGCGGCCGGGTAGCGGTCTTTGAATTTGGCGATGAGATCGCGTCCGCGTTTGAGCGCCACCGCGTAGCTCGGCGCGAGGAAGACTTGCTGCACCGGCTTCTTCATCGTCACCTGCATCAGCCGTGGCAGCTTCGAGAGGATGTTACGCATCTTGTGGACTTGACAGCGCTGTCGATAGGCGTGCGGCCACACCCGCTTCACGGCCTTCACGAGCCCTGGCGCGCCGTCCATCACGACCAGCAGCGGATCGCGCAAACCGCGCGCGACCAGGTCCTGCAGAAAACTGAGCCACGCATCGAACGACTCACGGGGGCCCAGATCCAGGTGCAGCAGCACCGGCCGCCCGTCTTCGAGCAGCGCGTAGGCCGACAGCACCCCCTCTTCCTCATCCGTCCCCTGGCGCGCCGCGTGATATTGCCCATCGAGAAACACGTAGATCACCGGCAGCTCGCTCAAGTCGCGCCGGCGCCACGTCTCGAAGTCCTGATTCAACCGCTGCGTGATCCGGCTCACCGTGCTCTTGCTCAAGCGCGTCTCGCGGTTCTGGCGCCGCGGTCGCATTGATCATGGATGCCGAACGGAGGTGGCAGACACGCGATGTCAAGAAGGCTTGGCTCGCATGTGCAATAGGAAATGACAGGGCGGCACGGTTCTATGAGAGGAACGGATGGCAACGCGTCGGGACCATGATTAATCAGGCGGACACCGACAGCGGCACCTTCCCGCTCGAGGTATGGCGTTATGAAAAGCCGTTGGCGGTTTAACGAATGGCGTTTCATCCGCAGCCTGAACTGAGATTACCAGTCGATGGCGCGTTTGGGGAACGGGTCTACCGCGCTGCCGGAATCCCGGGGCGCCAGGGCTCGTGCTCGTGCGCGAGCCAGACCACCTCAGGGCCGAGCGCGCGCACCCGCCGCTGGCCGTCGGTCTGCGGCTCGTCGAGCTCGCCGAACCACACCGCCACGTCGCCGCCGACGACGACCGGACGCGCGCCCGCCTCGACGACGACCACCTGCATGCCGCGTGTGTGGCCCGGCGCCGGGATGAGCCGGAGCCCCGGAAGTAGCTCGCCGTCGACCGGCACGTACCGCACGCCGGGCGCGTCGACCCACTCGCGGATGGTGTAGTCGTCCTCGTTGCGCGCGTCGTCGAGCTCCCGACGCTGGACATAGATCGGCCTGCCGGCGAAGAGGTGGTTGCCGCCGCAGTGGTCGAAGTGCAGGTGTGTGTTGACGACGATGTCGATGCCCGCGAGGTCGACGTCCTGCTGACTCAGGGGATGGAGACGGGGATCGAGATCGGCCACCGCCGGGTGTACCTCCGTCATGCCGGTGTCAACCAGCACGAACGCATCGGGATGATCGATGAGGTGCACGTAGACCGGCATCCGCTCGCCCTCGGCGAGCAGGTCGGCAACGCGGACTGGCGTGATGGTGATTGAGGCAGTGGCAATCATTTCTTCCTCCGTCAACAGATCGACCGCTTTATGACCGTCCCACGCTCGCGCCCAGGGTGACGAGGAGCTCGTCCAGTTGCTCGAATGTCTCGCTCATCGCATCCGCCGCCCCGGTGCCGGCAGCGTCGAGCGCTTCCTTCGAGGGATAGAGCTCGTGCAGGACCAGCAGCGTCTTGCCAGCTTTTTCCTCGAAGGTCACCGTGGTGACGGGCCCACCTTCACCACCTTCGTCATTGGTCCAGACGAGGCACGAGTGCGGTGTCACTTCGATATACCTGCCGAAGAACTCGTCAGGGCTTGAGGCGTCGTGGCCGAACACCAAACGGTACCTGCCCCCGACACGAACATCCATCTCGCAGGAACGCAAGAACATGCCCATCGACTTCGGCACCCACCATTGTTTGAACAGCTCGGGCTTGGTCCACGCCTCGAACACGATGCGCGCTGGAGCGTTGAAGGTTCGCGTGACGACGACCTCACGCTCGGACGTCCGTTCCACAGTCGTGCGGTTCTTCATCAGGGTGGCCTCACTCTCTCTTCTTGCGTCCATCGACCTTCTCCTTCCGTTTCAACTCCTCGACAACCTTGTCCAACTCGTCGAAGCGCGCGTCCCAGAGCTGGCGATACCTCTCGATCCAGGCCGTCTCTTCCTTCAGTCGGCGCGGGCCGAGCTTGCAGGTCCGCACGCGCCCGACCTTCTCCGTGGCGACGAGCCCGGCCTCCTCCAAGACGCCGACGTGCTTCTTCATGGCCGTGAGGGTCATATGCAACTTCTCGGCAAGGTCCGTAATCGAAGCGTCGGAACGCCCGAGCTGCTCCAGAACGCCGCGTCGGGTGGCGTCCGAGAGCAGCGCGAACGAGGCATCGAGGCGGGCTTGCTGATACTGAACCACTCGGTTCAGTATAGCGCATGGATAGGCGGCCGGCAAGGGCAGGCCGAGCGCGCGTTGCCAGCCCGCCTTTCCCCAAATCGACCCGTATCTCGATGCAGACTCGATCGACTCGGCGATTCCCGGTTGCTCGTGCGATCGCGAAGGCGGGCTACGTCGTTCTGCTGGGGGCACGAAATCCGACGACCGGCCGTGCGGCCGCGCAATCGCCTCGTCGCCGTATCGAGCGGCGATCGACACCCCGCAGGACCGATCTATACGATCGAGGAAGTTTTGTAAGAATGGCTGCCATGCGATCGCGCCCCCTGATGCCGCTTCGGCTGGCGGAGGCGCACGATACCGATTTGACAACCGTCTCGTGAATCAGCGCGCGCGTCGGTAGTGCATCGCCACCGCGCCGTTGCGGAGCGGCCGGGCCGAGACCAACTCGAGCTGCCTGGTGGCGGGCAGGCCCGTCTGGTACAGGGTCGGGCTGTGGCCGGCGATCCTGGGGTGGACGAGGAACTTGTACTCGTCGATCAGGTCCAGCCGGTCGAGTTCGGTGGCCAGCTTGCCGCTGCCGAGCAGCACGCCGCCGGGCGCCGCATCTTTGAGCCTCTGCACGCCCGTGCGCAGATCGCCGGCAACGTGGTGGCTGTTGTTCCAGGGGAAGTCGTTGCGAGTCGACGACACCACGTACTTGGGCTTGGCCTCCAGCTTGACCGCCCACTCGCGCATGGCCGGCGGCGCCTCCTCGTCGCCGCGGGCGACGGCCGGCCAGTAGCTCTCCATCATCTCGTAGGTGACGCGGCCCCACAGCATCGCCTCGCCCTCGTCCATGAGATGGGTGAAGAAGGCGTGCGTCTCGTCGTCGGCGATCCCCTCACGATGGTCGACGCAGCCGTCGAGGGTGACGTTGATGCTGAAGGTAAGGAGGCCCATGGCTGCGAGTCTATCCCTTCTCCCGTCGCCGGAGCATGCCCGCCTCGTCGAACGCGTTGGAGGAACCTGTTTCGCAAAAGGTCGACGTTCGCGTGATTGCTGCCACCAACCGCGATCTCCAGGCAGCGGTGGACGACAGAAGCTTTCGCTCCGACCTGTTCTATCGGCTCAACGTGTTTCCGAGCGACAACTGAGATGAACGCACCGGGCATCACGATTGACCGCATAGACCAGAAAAGCCGCGGCGCAGCACCTGCGACTGTTTCAACAAAATCGCCATAAGTGATTCAAGGACATGAAGCAGTTCGTCGCTCAGGTAGAAACCGAAAAGGCTCGCCACGCGTCAAGAGGCTGACGTGAATCGGCGTTTCTCGATTTTCAATTGTTTGATCTTCGACTCCAGGGTCGAGGGAGGGATGCCGAGGATTGCGGCCGCGCCGCGTGAACCGGCGACTTTTCCCCCGCTCTTTGCGAGCGCAGCCTCGATCATGTCCTTTTCTTGATCCTGCAGCGCATCAGGGAGAGGACTTAACGCGCCTGGACGAACGGCGGCCGGACTCGATAGCCACGTGTCGTCGATCGAAAACGTGTCACCGCTACAGAGGATGACTGATCGCTCCACGATGTTCTGGAGCTCGCGGATATTCCCCGGCCACGCGTATCGTTCGCAGAGCTCGAGCGTGTGCGTGTCGATCTGTCGAATGCGCTTCGCCATCTTTTCCGCGAACCGCTTGACGAAGTACTCGACGAGAATCGCAATATCCTCGCGGCGTTTTCGGAGCGGTGGAAGCACAATCGGGAACACGTTCAGTCGATAAAAGAGGTCCGAGCGGAACGTTCCAGCCGTAATCGCCTCCGACAGGTCCCGGTTCGTCGCGGCGATGACTCTCACGTCCACAGGGATGGCGCGACTCCCACCGACTCGCTCGACCTGGCGCTCCTGCAGCACGCGCAGCAATGCGATCTGCGTGTCCATCGGAATCTCGCCGATTTCGTCGAGGAAGATCGTGCCGGAGTGCGCCAGCTCAAAACGCCCACGGCGCTGCTGGATGGCACCGGTGAAGGAGCCCTTTTCATGGCCGAATAGCTCCGACGCGATCAACGAAGGAGGGGTAGCTGCACAGTTGAGGCTGACGAAGGCACGTTCACCGCGCCGTGAGTGTTTGTGAATCGCGCGCGCAATCAATTCCTTCCCGGTGCCAGTTTCGCCGGATATGAGGACGGTCGAGTCCGTGGGGGCCACCTTCGACACGTGTGACAGGACCGCCTTCAGTGCCGCCGACGCTCCGACGATCTCTTCGAACATGGACGCCTGATCGATCTCTTCGCGCAGCGCGATATTTTCGTCCTGGAGTCGGTCCTTCAAGCGTTTGATCTCGTCGAAGGCTTTCTCCAGCGCCGCTTGCGCCAGCCGCTGCTCGGTCACGTCGATGCCGGTGCCGAAGTACTCGACGACCTCGCCCGCTTCGTTCAACACGGGATGGCCAATCGTGTGGAGGTGTTTGATCGTGCCATCGCCCAGCACGATGCGATACTCTGCGTCGAACTCGCCTCTGCGCCGCTGCGCGGCTTCGTACGTATCCTGGACCCGCGACCGATCCTCCGCGTGAATCCCGCTGTACATGCGGTCGATTGTTGACAATGGGTCCGCAGACTCGACGCCGCGAATCCGAAGCACTTCTGGCGATACCGCGAACGTTCCGGACGCGAGATGGTGTCGCCAGCTGCCCGCGTGACTCAGTCGCTGGGCCTCGAGCAAGTCGGTTTCGCTCCGCCGGAGCCGCTCCTCCGTTTCCTTGCGGGCATGGACGTCGGTGAGCAGGTTGTACCAGCGGACGATGCGGCCGTCGGGGTCTCGCAGCGGAAGCCCACGCGACTGAAACCACCGATATTCGCCATCAAACCGTCGGATCCGGTGCTCGAATTCGTACGAATCGCCCGTCTCAACGGCGTGCTTCCAGGCAGCGCTCACGCGTGGGAGATCCGCAGGGTGAACGGCGTCAGAGGTGCCCCATCGCCTGAGCTCGTCAAGGGTCCGGCCGAAATACTCGAGTACCTGGCGGTTGACGTGCTCGACCTCACCGGTCGCCGTCATCACGGCGACGAGGCCGGGGATCGTCTCGACGATGAGGCGAAAACTCTGCTCACTCACATCACGCATTGTAGGTCCGCCGGCGAGACTCGCGAAATTTCGCGAGCCCCGGTCGCGAGCGTTCGCGCAGATCCCTAGGCTCATCGATGTGGCACAACGACTTACGGGCGGCGCGCCGATTGCCATTCTGGGGGTGCGCTCGCTTCAATCCCGATGCTCAGAATCGTCCGTTCCATTAGTGCGGGGACCACAACGCTCACAGTGAGCGGCCGAATCGACGGTGTGCAGCTGCCCGAATTCCGCCGATCCGTCGACGAGGAGCTGACTCAAGGCGCTGTCCTCGATTTGGCGGAAGTCACGCTCGTGGATCTGGACGTGGTGCGATTTCTGGTGCAGTGCGAGATCAGCGGCGTTCGCATCGAACGGTGTCCCGCCTATGTGCGGGAATGGATGGCACGTGAGAAATGGCCGCCGTAATTCAGGAACGCGGACTTCAAAACAGATCGAACAGGAGGAATTCATGTCACAAGCAGGAGAAGGCGGTGTCAAGAATGTCGTACTCGTGCACGGAGGGTTCGTCGACGGCTCCGGATGGCAAGGCGTCTACGAGACTCTCAAGAAGGACGGCTATGCCGTGTCCATCGTCCAGAATCCGACCATCTCGCTGGCCGACGACGTAGCCGTCACAAGACGAACGTTGGACGCTCAGGACGGGCCGGCAATCCTCGTCGGTCATTCGTACGGTGGCGTCGTCATTACGGAAGCGGCGACCCATCCGAAGGTCGCGGGCCTCGTCTACATCGCGGCTTTCGCTCCGGACAAAGGCGAGTCGGTATCGGCCCTGATCCAGAACCCGCCGCCCGGTGCGCCGGTGCCTCCGATCCTGCCGCCGCAAGACGGGTTCCTCTTTCTTGACCGCGCGAAGTTCCGCGCGTCCTTCGCCGCGGACGTCAGTCCCGAGGCTGCATCGTTCATGGCGGATTCGCAAGTGCCGTGGGGCGTCAAAGCACTCGACGGCGCGGTCACAGAACCCGCGTGGAAGACGAAGCCTAGCTGGTACCTCGTCTCGACCGACGACAAGATGATTCCGCCGGACGCGCAGCGCGCGATGTCTAAACGCGCTGGTTCGACCGTCGTTGAGGTGAAGGGCAGTCACGCCGTCTACGTATCGCAACCGCGGGCCGTTGCTGACCTCATCGCAAAGGCGGCGAACAGCGTGGCTTTAGCGACGCGGTAGGGAACCGAGAACGGCTCCGAGCGCTAATGGTGGGTCACATCAGGGTCGCACCCGGCGACCAATGTGGCTCGCCATTGTTGCTGATCGACTCAGCACTCGGATTCGTCAGCGGCGGCCAGCCGCCTCAACTAAATCGCCGCAAGTGATCTCGAAAGATTAGATGACGTATCACAATCTCTGAGATAATGGTTTTTGACCATCCGCAACTCGTTG
>DATFWL010000209.1:0-16663 GCA_035259385.1 Vicinamibacterales bacterium
GCGGCCATCGACGGTATTGATCAGCGAATTCGGCGTGAAGGCGCCGAAGTTGGTCTCGCGGCTCCAGGTCTCGGCGAAGCTCGCGAGGAGTGACCATCGTCCGATTTCGCGGCGCGTGGCCGTGATCTCCCACGTGTAGTAATCGCTGTCCGCCGAGTCGGGCAGATTCGTCGTCAGGTTCACGGCCGTGAGATTGACGTACTGCGAAGCGAGATTGTAGGCCGTGTATGCTCCGCGGTCATCGGCGGTTGCGATCCGGCCGTCGGGACCGGGGTCGGTGACGGTCACCGGAACGCTGTAGCCATCGAACGGCCGGTCGGCCCGAACCGTCGCGCGAACCTGACGGCGGCCATTCCAGACGAAGCCAGAGCGAACGCCGAAGTCATGCGCCACTTCGCGTTCGACGTACACCGTCGTCTGGCGCGTGAAGGTGTTCTGGAGCGCCGGGTCCAGCGCCGTCGAGACGGCTCCGCCGGACACGCCCAGCAACGCGCCCTGCTCGCCAGGATCCCAGACGCCATTGCGATTGCTATCGGTCGTCCAGCGGTACTGCGTGTACCAGGTGGACGCGTTGGGATTGATGCTGCTCGCGAAATCGGCGCCCGGATACAGCCAGAACTGACCGTAGCTCGCCTTCACGAGCGTCTTCGCGTCGCCCGTCACGTCATAGCTGACGCCGAGGCGCGGACCCCAGTTGTTGTTCCACGTGATCACGTTGCCGACCTCGGAGAACGTCTGGCCGCCCGGCCCTTCCTGCGCCGGAAGAAACGCCTGCTGCCGGTCCCACCGAATCCCGAGGTTGAGGCTGAGCCGCCGCGACACCTGCCAGCTGTCGTTCGCGTAGAGCCCGTCGCTCAACACGCCGCTCTGCGAGAACGACGGAGACTGATACACGAACACCTGACTGGGCGCGCCGTTCACGAACAGCGACAACGAATTGGTCGAGCTCGTGAACCCGTAGAACGGGTTGACGACGAGATCGCGCATGATCTCGCCGCCGAACTTGAAGTTGTGATTGCCGCCCCACCCGCTCTTCGAATAGCTGATCGCGCCGTTGACCTGGGGACGGCTGCGGTCGAACGTAATCGCGTAGACGCCCCCTGACACGAAGTTGTTGCCGGTGTCCTCGATCCGGGGCGCCGTGCTCTTCGAGGTCCGCCACCACACCGATTGATAGGCGCCAGCCCTGACTTCCAGCAGGAGCGCGTGGCTCAGCACGGAGTTGTATTCGACCTTCCAGACATTGGTCGGAAAGTGCGAGCTCCAGACGGTGTCGGCGTGCATGATGGCGGGCGTGGTCCGGCCGCCGCCGATCTGGATCGCGCCCAGGTAATCGGGCTGCGACTTGTCCGCATGCTGGTAGTAGGCGATGAACTTGTGCGCCGGCGTGAGGTTGTAGGTGATCTTGCCGGTGCCGACCGGCACCCAGGTCTCCTGGACGTCGTCGACGAGCGTCGGGTACCGCTGTCCCGTCGACGTTCGTCGATAGGCGCCGTACCACCACATCTTGTCCTTGATCACGAATCCGCCGACATCGACGTTGAAGTCGTTGAACGAGCTGAGCCGGTTCGTGTCGACCGCCGCGAGCACATCGCTCCCGGTTACGCCGGCCGCGATCTGCGCGGCGTCGATGTTGTGCGCCTCCATCGAGTCGTTTTCGTAGTCGACGTACAACGTCCCGTGATAGGCGTTGCCGCCGGACTTGGTGATGAACTGGCTGAGCACGCCGGGGTTCGGCATCTCGGCGGTGTTGCCGACGGCGTTGACCGCAATCTCGGCGAACGATCCGTAGTCGGTGTAATAGAGATCACTGCCGCCGCCGCCGGCGCCCTCGTTCACCATGATCCCTTCGACGACGCCGCGGTTCACGCCGCCGCCGCTCGTCAACCCGTATGCCGTGTACGGCTGCTGCGTGAGCGCGCCGCTTCCGCCGACATCGACGCGCGACATCGACACGGCGGGCGTCTGCGCGACGACGGCCCAGTAGTCGCGCGATCCCGGGAGGTTGGCGAGTCGTTCGGCGTCGAAGTGCGTCGTGACGTTGGTCGACTGGAGGTCGACGACCGGTGACGCGCCGCTGACCGTGATCGTCTCCGCCACCGAACCGGGACTCATCTCGACGTTCACTGTCGCCGTGAACCCGAGGCTGACGTGGATGCTCTCGCGCGTGACGGTGCCGAAGCCGGACAAGTCGAATCGGAGCGTGTAGTCGCCCGGCGACAGGCTCGAGAGGCGGAAGAAGCCATTCTGATCGGTCACCGCGGTCGGCGATCCCATGACGGCCGGACCCGACACCGTGACCGTGACGCCAGGAAGGACGGCCTTCGTCGCGTCGGTCACCGTTCCATTGATCGCGCCGGCGGTCGGGCTGACGGTCTGGGCATGAGCGGCCATTGACGTCGCCACGAAGGCCACCGCGAGCAACGTCCCCCGCCGTGCTGTCGTCATGACTCGGCCCTCCTCATGAACAACTCGAGCCGAGAACCGCGTCTACCTGTGCTCCGGTCCTCCGGCAGACGGCAGTCGATTGCCCGGCAGCGCAAGCGCGACGAATTCAGCCGGATGATCTTTCGCGCCAATCGGTACCACGATGTACTGCGTGCCCTTGTGCATGTATGTCATCGGCGCACCGGTCGTCCCCGACGGCAGATCGGTCTCCCACACGACCTGACCCGTCGCCTTGTCATAGGCGCGGAACTTCTTGCCCCAGCCCCACGAGACCTGCGGCGTACCAATCACGGCGTCGCTGCCTTCGCCGATGAACAGCAGCGTCTTGGTGACCAGCGGCGCCGGCCGATTTGGCACGCCGAGCGCAGGCAGGTGCAGCCCCTTCAGGAGCGGATGGTCGCGTGGACCGTCGCCGTTGGCGACCATCCAGACTTGATCGCCTGAATTCAGGTTGAACGCCGTGATGCGGCCGTACGGCGGCTTGACGATCGGCAGTCCTTGCACTTGCGGACCGAGGCCCTGCACGAAATCGGGCGCGTTGTTCTGCTGCCCCTGCCCCTGCCCGGGCCCGGCGTAGTCCATGGTCGCCGTCGCGTTCCCTTTCGTGCTGACAACCCCGCGCACGCCAGGCAGCGTCAGCGAAACGGCGTAGTACATGCCGGTTTCGGGATCGAACGCGCCGGTGTGCCAGTTTCCGGCGCCCCACGCGCCAGGAATCGTCAACGTGCCCTTCTTGCCGTCCGGTTCGTCGCTGCGAATCGACGGCGGCGTGTAGAGCGGGCCGAGCACGTACGGCTTCACGTATTCGAGCGCCTGCTTGCGCAGCTCGGGCGTGAAATCGATCAGATCGTTTTCCGTGATGCCCTGCCGATCGAACGCCGGCGGCCTGGTTGGAAACGGCTGCGTGGGCCACGCCGACTCGCCAGGCACGCTGGACGGCGGAACCGGACGCTCGACGATCGGCCAGACCGGCTCGCCGGTGACGCGATTCAGCACGTAGAGGAAGCCGTTCTTGTTCGGCTGCATCACCGCCTTGATGCGGCGGCCGTTCACGGTGATGTCGCCGAGGATCGCGGGGCCCACGTTGTCGTACTCCCACAGGTCGTGGTGAACGATCTGGTAATGCCACACGCGCTTGCCAGTCTTCGCGTCGAGTGCCACGAGGGAGTCGGAGTACAGGTTGGCGCCCGGCCGCCATCCGCCATATTGCGAGGCGGTGGGCGCCGTCAGCGGAATGTAGACATAGCCGAGCTGATCGTCGGCCGACATTGGATTCCACGCGCCGATGTCGCCCGCCACCTTCCACGATTCGTTGCCCCATGTGTCGGTGCCCGATTCGCCCGACTGCGGCACGACGTGAAACGTCCACAGCAGCGTGCCCGACTTCGCGTCGAAGCCGCGAACGTCCTCCGGCGCCGCTTCTTTCGTCACGCCGCCATCGCCCGCTCCGGCGGTGTTGCCAGTGACGACGACGACGTTGCCGACGACCAGCGGGCCGGTGCTGTCGTTGAAGCGCCCGGCAAGCGGCTGGTGATCGTCGAAGTGCAGGCTCGCCCGCCCGTGATCGCCGAAGTCCGCGTACGGCTTGCCGGTCTTCGCGTTCAGCGCATACAGATACTCGCCGCGCACGGCGAAGATGCGCTGGTCGCTGCCGCCGCGCCAGTAATCGACACCGCGGGTGCTCTGCCCCTGCAGCTCCTCCTCGGTTCGCGCGAACGGCTCCTGCTGCCACACGACGTCCCCCGATCCGGCGTCTAACGCGCTGACGAACCCGTGCGCGTCCTGTGTGTACAGCATCCCGTCGACCATGATCGGCGTCGCCCGCAGGTAGGCGTTCACCCGCAGCTGCGGAAACACCTCCTTGAAGCCCGGGGTCGTCGCCGGACGGCGCCAGACGATTCGCAGGTCCTTGACGTTGTCGCGCGTGATCTGATCGGCGGGCGAGTAGCGCGTAAACGCCTTGTCGGAGCCGAAGTACCGCCAGTCGATCGTCTTGCCCTGCGAGGACAGGTGATGCGCGCTCAGCGCCGCCAGGCCGAGCGCAACGCCTGCACCGATGAACGTCTTGAAGCGCCGCACGAGCTCCCCCTTTCGAGGCACTTGATGAGAACGCGTTTCAAACTCCGTAGGTGCGGCCTTTCAGGCCGCACGTTGGCCGCCCTAAAAGGGCGGCCCTGCATCGATTTTGAAACGGGCTCTCAGAACTGATACCGAACCCCAATCGTGAACGTCCTCGGCCGGACCACAGTGTTGGTTTGCGCGAATCCGGCGTCACCCTGCGTCGTACTGTTGTTGAGCACCGTCAGCACGGTGCCGCTGTCGAAGATGTTGAACATGTCGAGCGACACACGCAGAGTCTGGCCGGTCGCGAGCTTGAAGCTCTTGTCCACACGAAGCTGCAGGTCATTGACCGCGTCCATGGAATACGCGCCGCGCGGTTCCGCGAGAATCGTGACGTTCCCCTGGTTGAGGCGCGCGGTGATCAGCCGGCCGAACGGACGGCCCGACTCGTACGAGTAGCGCACGCCGAAGGTGACGTCCCGCGGGGCGCGATAGGTGGACGACAGCTTCCACGAGTTCGTCGAGTTGGTAGGCGTCGGGCCGTACGCGTTGATCAGATCGTTCGGCGTCCTGCCGAAGCCGGCCGTCGAGCTCAGCGACGAGAAGTCCTGCTGCGTGCTGCCGGTGACGGTGCCGGTCGCGTAGGCCTGCGAATCCTGCCAGGTGTACGAGACCTGCCCCTGCCACGCGTTCGAGAAGCGGCGGTTCAACTGCACGAAGAAGGCCTTGAAGTCCTGCTTGAAGTCGGTCCGGTTGACCACTTCGAACAGGCTCGCCGACGAGGGCGACGTGCGGTTGTACGAGGTGATCGGGTAGGTGACGCCGCGGAAGACGTTGTTGATGAGGAGCGTCGCGTAGGTGCCGCCGACATCGTTGAGCCGGATGAAGTCGCCTTCCTTCTTGATGACGAACGACGCATCGAGGCCGGTGTTGGCCATGATCTGCCGCTCGATGCCGACGTAGTACTGATCGGTGAACTGGTTCCGGAGGCCGGGATCGATCGCGAAGTTGATCTGGTTGTTCACGATCGAGATCGGGATGTCGTACTTGCCGGTCGCGGGATTGTAGCGCTCGGTGTCGGACGGCGTGTTGCCGAGCGCCTTGCTGTTGAACATGCCGGTGGCGAGCTTGCCGTACAACCGCGCGTAGTTGGTCTTGAAGATCGTCTTGCCGGTCTCGTCGAGCCGCAGCGTCATCCCCACCCTCGGCGACACGTTGTTGAACGCGATCAGATCGGGGATGCCCGGATACGTGACGTTGGTCCCCGCGGACGGGTAGGTCGTGTCGATGCCGATGAGCGTGGTCTGCGAGTCCATCGCCTGGATGTCGCCGAGCGTGTGATCGTAGCGGACGCCGAGGTTGAACGTGATTCGATCGTTGAGCGTCCAGTTGTCCTGCAGGTAGACGCCGGTCTGCCGGATGCGGCCGCCGGTCGCCGCCGGATCCTTGAACGTCGCCTGATCCTTCGCGCCATTCAGATCGCTGTAGGACACGTTGGAGAAGGTGAGCGTGTTGGTCTGCTGCGTGGCGTAGACGTACTGCAGGCCCGACTTGAGGTCGTGCGTCCCGCGGATGAAATTGGCGCCGGCGCGCGTGAGCGACGCGTCGAGCGTCGTGCGGTTGTGCACCTGGCGGCTCCCGGTCGCGGCATTCACGGTCGAGAATCCGGTGCCCGAGTCCGTCCGGCCGGGAGTGACGAAGTCGTCGGTGTAGGGCGTGAAGTTGTCGCGGATGTAGATGCCGCCGCCCTTCAACTCGAACAGCGTCGCCGATCCGAAGCTGTGCGTGTAATGCCCGGCGAGGACCGGGTTGTGGCCATGCTCGATCGTCTGGGTCTCGATCGGCGCGGTCCGGCTCGCGGTGGCGGCGCAGCAGAAGATGTTGTCGTTCCACGTGAAATCGCCGGCATCGTGATTGCTGAAGCGGAACGTCGTCTTCACGAACGGCTTGGTGGCATGCCCGCCGTGCGCGTACGCGGGATCGACGCCGACGTTGGAGGCCTGCGACATCTGCCACGGGATCGCGCCGTAGAACCACACGCGGTCCTTCGCAATCGGACCGCCAAGCTCACCCGTTGCCTGGTAGCTGTAATCGACGTGATAGGGAAACTGCTCGCTCGGCGTGTTGTTGCCGACCCACGCGGGCGGTGTCCAGTACAGGCTTTCCAGCCCGTGGTACTGGTTGCTCCCCGACTTGAGGACGATGTTCACGACGCCGCCCTGGAAGTTGGAGTACTCGGCCGACACGCCGACCGCCTTGACCTCCACCTCCTGCATCATGTCCGGACTCGGAAAGTCCCAGACGCCGCCGTTCGAGACCGCCGAGATCTCCACGCCCTCGTACTGGAACGAATTCTGATCGCTGCTCGACCCGAAGATGACGAACCGCGAGTCGTTCGGCACCTGGTTGATCTTCACCGACGGCGCGTAGGTGACGACGTCGAAATACGACTGGCGGGCGGTGGGAACCGTCTGCAGCCAGTCCTTGTTGAAGTTGCTGGTGACGCCGGCATGGAGCGCGTCGACGACGGGCGACTCGCCGGTGACGGTGATCGCCTGCTCGACCGCGCCCACCTTCATCGTCGCGTCGACCTGAATCGTGCGGCCGACCTCGACGCGAATCCCTTCACGCCGGACCGTCGCGAAGCCCTGCAGCGAATACAACACCGAGTACTCGCCGGGCGGCAGGTTTTCGAAGCGGTAGAGACCCTGGGTATCGGTGACATCGACGGCGGCGCCGCCGATGCGCACGGGGCTGGCGGCTTCGACCGTGACGCCGACGAGGACGGCTCCGGTGTCGTCCTTGACGAATCCGCGCAGGCCACCCGTTGCAGTCTGTGCCGACGCGCCCGAGGCAGCGAGCGCGACGAGCGCGAACGCGCTCAGCCGCACTGCCCACGTTGCATCCGGACGCACCGCACGGGATCGACCGAGACGTACCATCGGACGCTCCTTCCTGCAGTTGAACTACGGCGCGCGCATCGGAGCACAATAAATGTAATGTTGTCAAACCTTTTTGGCCGTTTAGACTGCGCGCGGGCGCAGCCATCGCGCAACGCTCCAAAAAGTTGAAAGGTCATGGACGGTAGACGACTCTGCCGTCCACGATCGTCGCCGTCACCGCGATATCGCCGCGCGCCGCCGGAGGATGCGTGAAGATGTCGGTCGCGAGCACCACGACGTCGGCGAGCATGCCCGGCGCAAGCGTGCCCTTCTCGTGCTCGTCGAACGACGCGAACGCAGACGCGCTCGTGTAGTCGTCGATCGCCTCCTCGAGCGGAAGCCGCTGATCGCTGCCGCCTGGCCGCGGCGGCCGATGGACGATGCTGGTGATCCGGCTCATCGCGTCGAGCGACGCGACCGGCCAGTCGCTGCCGAAGACGACGCGGCCGCCGGCGGCTGCGATGCTCTTCCACAAGCCGCCGCGCGCCGCCCGCTCGGGGCCGATGTTGCGGCCCCACGCGCCGAGCAGGAAGGCTGGCGTGCCGGCGGCGCTCGGCGGGTTCGCCGGCGTGAAGCCGCCGCCCGGATGCATCGAGGCGATCACGCCGAGCGCGCCAAAGCGCGGCACGTCGGTTCGATCGATCGTTTCGATGTGCTCGATCCGATGCCGTCTTCCCCGCGCCGGCATCGGGTTCGAGGCGGCCACACGTTCGAACCCGTCGAGCACCATGCGGACGGCACCGTCGCCGAGGCCGTGGACCATGATCTGCCACCCGCGGCGATCCATCATCGTCACGATGCGCTCGAACTCGTCGCGCGTGTAGTTGGCGGCGCCTCGCGTCGACGGATCGTTCGCGTACGGCGCGAGCATGAGTGCCGTGTTCGTCTCGATGACGCCGTCCATGAACATCTTCACCAGACCGGTCTTCAGCCTGGGCGTGTCCGGGTGCGCGCGCCACAGGGCGTCGAACCGATCGGCGTCCCGCTCGGCAAAGCCCGGCGTGATCAGGAGCGAGTAATACACGCGCACCGGCAGGTCGCCGGCTCGCCTCGCCACCTCGAACACCTCGAGGTCGTCGGGAGTGCCGGCCGCTTCGGTGACGCTCGTGACGCCGAACCGCAGCGCTTCGTCGAATGCCTGCTTGAGCGCGCGACGCTGCTCCTCGCGCGAAGGCTTCGGGACAACGGCGTTCATCAGCGCCATCGCCGGCGACTCCTTCAGCAGACCGGTCGGCTCGCCCGTTGCCGGATCGCGCACGATGACGCCGTTCGGCGGATCGGGCGTCGCCCTGGTGATGCGCGCCGCGGCCAGCGCCTTCGTGTTGACCCAGAGGCTGTGGCCATCGAAGCAGCGCATGATCGCCGGCCGATCCGGCACCGCCGCATCGAGCTGCTCGCGCGTCGGCACCGAATTCGGAAACGGCGCGTAGCCCCAGCCGCGGCCGCGAATCCACGCGAGATCGCGATGCGCGCCGGCGTAGGCGCGAATCCGCGACTGCACGTCGTCCAGCGTCTGGGCGCCCTGCAGGTTCACGGTCTCCATGTCGAGGCCGCCGCTCAGCATGTGCGTGTGGATGTCGTTGAAGCCGGGCACGACCGCGCCTCCGTGCGCGTCGACGACGACCGTCCGCGGCCCGCGCAGGCGCTCGATCTCCGCGGTGGAGCCGACGATCGCGATCCGGTTGCCGCGGATCGCCAGAGCCTGGCGCACCTCGCCGCGGTCCGCGGCGTAGAGCGCGCCGTTGATCACGATCAGATCGGCCGGCGCCGTGGACGACGTCGGAGGCTGCGCGACGACGCCGCGCGAGGCGGCGCCCGCAGCTGCTGCGACGACGACCAGGACAGCCGCCGCCAGCCGGTTACGATGCGTCGGCATGGATCAGCTCGTTGACGGCGCGATGCGCCTGATATGCTCCCCGACTCCTTCGCACGCTCATGCCGCAACCTCGCGCTCGGCTCGCTGTGCGCGCCTGAACAGCGCCCAGCCCACGGCGACGGGTCCGACGACGCCGACGATCAGCTTCGACTCGAAGAGCGGCACGCTCGCGACCTCAGCGGTCGGGAGAAATGCCGCAGCAAGACCGACGATCGTCGTACACAGCCCGACGACGCCCGTCGTCCGAGCTGCCGCGCTGGCGGGCACGGTTCTCACGAGGGCGAGGAACAGGTAGACGAACGGGATCAACTGAATGACGACGGCAGCCTTCAGCAGCACCTGGTAGGCTTCGGAGACGCTCGATCCGGCCAGCGAGAACATGGTGAAGAGCGCGGCAAGCGCGGCGCACGCCGTCAGCGCGACATGCGGCGATCCCCACCGCGGATGAACGCGCCCGAGCGCCGGCGGCAGCGCACTCGTCAGTCCGGCGACGAACGGAATCCGCGACGATCCGGCGAACCACGCCGATGCCGCGCCGCCGGTCGCCAGTCCCATGACCAGCGCCAGCGGCACCACGATCCACCCGATGCGCGCGGCGTGTGCGCCGGCGGTGACCGCCTGCATCACCCCCTGAATCACGCCGAGCTGGCTGATTGGCACGAGCCACAGGACGGCGGCGGTCGCCAGCAGGTACGAGCCGATCGAAACCACGCCGGCAATGGCGATCGCGGGCCCGAGATCGCGCTGCGGATTCCGGATCTCGTCGCCCATCGTCGACGCGAGCTCGATGCCGACGAGCGCGTTGCACATGACGGCGAAGCTGGCGGCCATCTCCCAGGTGATCCGCGTGACCGCCGGCGCGTGCGGCGAGACGCCGCTGGCTCTGGCAATCGCCGCCGCCGTCAGCACCAGGCCGACGCTCAGGAACGCGCTGGCGCCGCCGACGTTCTGGATCCACTTGCCGATCGCCAGGCCGCGGATGTTGGCGGCGGCAATCAGAACGAGCCAGCCGAACGAGACGGCCGCGACGAACGCCTTCTGGTTGACGAGGCTGACCGCGCGCCCTTCACCGCCGGCGAATGCCAGAATGCCGGCCATGTAAATCAGGAGCACCGGCACGTAGAAGAGATTGTTGGTCCAGTAGCACCAGCCGGACAGGAAGCCGTGCAGGTCGCCGAACGCCTCGCGCGTCCACACGTAGATGCCGCCTTCGCCCGGGTAGCGACGCGCCAGCGTCAGCACGGCAATCGCCTCGGGAACGAAGAACGCGACGAATGCCAGCACCCACAGCCCGAGCGACGTCCAGCCGTAGACGGCGACCGGGGGCACGTTGTTGATGTTCACGATCGCGACGATCTTCAGCAGGACGAGATCCCATCGCCCCAGCGTCCGCGGAACCGCGGCGGATTGGCTCATCGTCGCTCGCTGCACAGCACGGCGCCCCGCCTTGTATATGAAGGATGTAATGCTGTCAACGCGCCGACCGCGGGCGCTAGCGCGCGATCGTCTGCGCCGTGACCGCGGCGAAGCATCCGGCGAGGACGTCGAGCCCTTCGTCGAGCTCGTCGTCGGAGATCGTGAGCGGGGTCAGGAACCGGATCACGTTGCCGAAGGTTCCCGCCGCGATCAGGATCACGCCGCGCGCGCAGGCGAGGCGGACGATCTCGTCGGTTTCGTGCTTGGCGGGCTCGCGCGTCTCACGATTGCCGACGAGCTCGATGCCGACCATCGCGCCGCGCCGGCGGATGTCGCCGATGAGGGGACAGGTCTTCCGCCACTCCTGCGCATAGGCCTCGATGCGCGAGCCGATCGCCTCGCTTCGCCGGAGGAGGTTTCCGGACTCGAACAGATCGAGCACCGCATGCGCCGCGGCGCACGCGAGCGGATTGCCTGCGTAGGTGCCGCCGAGGCCGCCCTCGACCGGTCCATCCATCAGGTCGGCGCGTCCGATCACTGCCGCGAGCGGCATTCCTGCCGCCAGCGACTTCGCGGTGACGAGCAGATCCGGCTCGACCCCCTCGTGCTCGCAGGCGAACAATCGCCCGGTACGGCCGAAGCCGGTCTGCACCTCGTCGGCAATGAACAGGATCCCGTGGCGCCGGCACAGCGCGGCGAGGCGCGACAGGTACCCCGGCGGCGGGACCACGAAGCCGCCTTCGCCGAGCACCGGCTCGACGACGACCGCGGCGATCGTCTTCGGATCGGCGTGGCGCGTGAAGTGCTGCTCGATTGCGTCGACGCACATCACGCCGCAATCGGGATACTCGACGCCGTAGGCGCAGCGATAGCAGTATCCGTACGGCACGCGGAGCACATCGGACACGAACGGCGCGTAGCCCTGCTTGTACGGCGCCACCTTGCTGGTGAGCGACAAGGCGAGCAGCGTCCGCCCGTGGAAACCGTCTTCGAAGCAGAGCACGCCGGGCCGCCTCGTGGCGTGGCGCGCGATCTTCACCGCGTTCTCGATCGCCTCGGCGCCGCTGTTGACGAACAGCGTCTTCTTCGGAAACGTCCCTGGCGACAGCGTCGCGAGGCGTTCCGCCAGCGTGACATATGACTGATAGGGCAGCACCGAGACGCAGACGTGGGTGAAACGCTCGGCCTGCTCCCGGATCGCGGCAACCACCGACGGTGACGAGTGGCCGACGTTCATCACGCCGATGCCGCCGGCAAAATCGAGGAAGACGTTGCCGTCGACGTCCGTCACGCTCACGCCGTCGGCGGCGGCGGCGAACACCGGCGCCGAGCAGGCAACCCCGCGCGGCACCGCGGCGTCGCGACGCCGCATCAACGCGCGCGACTCTGGTCCGGGGATCTCCGTACGAAGACGAATCAGGCCCATGCGAGCGTTCCTCGTCGGTGCCGGGCATGCGCAGGGAGCGATGTGCTTCTACTGGAAACGTGCATGGTTGTCAATGTTTTGCCTCGGGCGCGGCATCGGCCTCGGGGCGCGCTGCCCGGGCGGCGGCACCCTCGCGGCGGGGAATCGGATACCATGAACCGCGTATGAAGCGGTCCCGCTCGAGGAGACCGGGCGCGCGCGTCGGTCTGCTGACCGTCAGCGAAACGGCCGGTATCCTCGGCGTCAGCCCTTCGACGCTTCGCCTGTGGGAGAGCGTCGGGCTGATCACGCCGGCGCGCAGCAACGGCCGCTACCGGTTGTACAGCCCCGAACTCCTCGAAGTGCTCAAGCGCATCAAGTACCTGCGCGACGTCAAGCAACTCAACCTGCCCGGCATCCGGCAGATGCTCGGCAAGACGGCACCCAGGGCGCATACCAACGGGACGCGGCCGACCGATCTCGGGCCGAAGCTTCGCCGTCTTCGGAAGCGCGCCGGCCTCGGCGTCGTCGAGGCGGCAAAGAAAGCGAAGATCTCGGCCGGCTTTCTGAGCGCCATCGAGTTGTCGCGAGCCAACCCGTCGGTGGCGACGCTGCAGCGGCTCTCGGCGACCTACGGGACGACGGTGCTCGATTTCTTCGACGTCCCGAAGCACGCGAATCATCTGGTGCGGCCGCGCGACCGCCGCGCGATCCAGACGCAGTCGGGCGTCAGAATCGAGCTGCTGTCAGCCGGTGCGCGACAGCTCGAGACACAGCTCTTTCGCGTCCAGCCCGGCGCCGGCAGCGACGGCGCCTACTCGCACCAGGGCGAAGAGTTCATCTACATGATGTCGGGAACGCTCGAGATCTGGCTGGACGAACTCCAGTGCCATACGCTGAACCAGGGCGACAGCTTCTGGTTCGAGAGCACGGTCGGCCATCGCTGGTACAACCCCTCCAACGAGGAAGCCGTGCTCCTCTGGGTCAACACCCCGCCAACGTTTTAAGGTTCGAACCCGGAACCCCGAACCGTGAACTCGAGAACTTTAGAACCCTAGAACCTCTTACGGCAGGAAATACACCGGGTTGGGCAGCTTGAACGTCCGCTCGGCGTAGCCGCCCTTGAGATCGCTCTCCTGATCGCCCATGGTCAGGAGGATCGTGAATCCGCGCTCGGCGATCTTCCTGCGCTCCGGGGCCTTGAAGTCGACGGCGCTGGCGAAGCTGGCCGCCCCCTCCGGAAATACGATGACTTCGTCCCACGCGTAGCCCTGCTCGCGGAGGTTCCGTTCCGTCGCCTCGAGCAGCGCGTGCGGACGGCCGCTGATGAAGAACACCGCGACGCCGAGGGCCCTCGCCCGCGTGACGAGCGCGAGTGTCGGGCCGAGCGCTTTCGCCTGCCCCGATGCCTGCCACGCGCGCAATCCGCATGGGCCTGTCTCGAGGTGGCAGTCGCCGGCGACCACGCGTCCCCACCCGTTCGCCTTGTACGCCGGCCAATTGGACAACGAGGTCTCGTCGATGTCGAGGACGATCGCCGGCCGCACAGCTTTCGTCGCACGCTGCTCGACGTACGCCTGCGCCTCGGCGACGACCTTCGCGAAGTCTGCGTCGTATCGACCCGACGAAATGTACTGCTCGACCTGGCGTTGCGCGTCGAAGAGGTTGGCAACCGTCGACGGGCGGGCGTGTCCACAGCCGGCGAGTGCGATGACGAGCGCACCAAAAACGGCGGCGAGGCGCAGGTGTTTCATGGAACTACGAGCATCGTTGCAGAATTAGCTCGAGGCGGGTCCTGTCCGCGAACAGCCCCACCGGGTGCTCGCCAGAAAAGCACTGGTCACGGCTCACGGCTCCGCGCCCGGCGGGGCGGCCCCGTTCGCGGCCACCCGCGAGCGAGCTAATTTTGCAACCTGCTCTAAGAGCACGTCGCAGAATGAGCTCGAGGCGGGTCCTGTCCGCGAACAGCCCCAGCGGGTGCTCGCCAGAAAAGCACTGGTCACGGCTCACGGCTCCGCGCCCGGCGGGGCGGCCCCTGTTCGCGGCCACCAGCGAGCGAGCTCATTCTGCAATGTCCTTTAACATTACGCCAGGACCTCGGGGTTGAGGAGATCCATCTGGGCGAAGGCGCGCCGCCCGGCAAGCACGATGTTCTGGAGCGCCCGTTCCGCCATCCGATGGTTGGCTTCAACGGTGTTGCTGCCGACGTGCGGCGTGAGGATGACATTGGGCAGCGCGCGCAGGTCGCCGGCTCCATCCGGCGGCGCATAGGGCTCGCGCGCGAAGACATCGAGCGCCGCGCCGGCGAGACGGCCTTCGGACAACGCCGTGAACAACGCTGCTTCGTCGACCAGCGATCCGCGCGCGGTGTTGATCAACCAGCTGCGCTCGCGAAGGCAGCCCAGTCGATCGCGATTGAGCCAGCGAAGGTTGTCCCGGCTCGCGGACATGTGGAGGCTCACGAAATCTGCATCGCGCACCGCAGCGGCGAAATCGTTGGTCACCGCCGTGAAGTGCGGCAGCGCCGCCGGCGGCGGCGCATCTGCCCGCGAGCAGCCGACGACGATCATGCGGTAGCCGGCGCTCGCGATGCGCGCGACCTCCCGCCCGATGCCGCCGCAGCCGACGATGGCGAGCGTCTTCCCCTGCAGTTCAAGGCCGGTCGCCGGCTGCCACGCGTGCCGCGACACGCCGGCCGCGATCGGGAGCAGCGCCCGCGCGGCGGCGCTGACGAGCAGCAGGGTGTGCTCAGCCACCGACTGATTGAGCACGCCAGGCGTGTTGGTACAGAGCAGTCCGGCGGCGGTCGCGCGCGCCTTGTCGATGCCGTCGTGTCCAACGCCGAAACGGGCGATGACGCCGCCGGCCGGGAGCGCGTCGTACAGTGGTCCCGCGTAGAGACGCGCGCCAACGATCACGGACGCCGCGCGCGCGTCGCGGATCGCCGGCGCCAGATCGGCCTCTTCGTCGGGACCACGCAGGCATCGCAGTTCTCGCGCCGACGAAAACGTGCCCGCTGCCTTCCGGTATTCCTGCTCGGTGACGAGCACGGTCGGTCTCGAATCGGCCATCGTGACCGGAATTTAGCATTGACACTCTCGCGACGGCGTTCCTATTCTTCGGGCCGAGTCGACCTGGACATGGAACCCTCGTGACCCACGACATCGAGACGAACGCTCCAACCGCTGCTCGCCTGCCGCTCGCTGACCAGCCTGCGCTCGGACGCACGCACGCGCGCTACAGGGTCCTCGCGATGACGATGGCGCTCGGCGCGATCACCTACCTGGATCGCGTCGCGATCTCGGTCACCCGGCCCGACGTCGCCCGCGACCTGCAGCTCAGTCCGATTCAGATGGGATACGTGTTCAGCGCGTTCTATCTCGCCTATGCGCTGTTCGAGATTCCCACCGGCTGGTGGGGCGATCGCGTCGGCACACGATCGGTGCTGACGCGGATCGTGTGCTGGTGGTCCACGTTCACCGTGCTCACGGGACTCGCGTTCAACTTCACCTCGCTGGTCGCCATCCGTTTCCTGTTCGGCAGCGGTGAGGCCGGCGCGTGGCCGAACGTCGCGCGGACCTTCTCGCGCTGGTTTCCGCGGCAGGAGCGCGGCACCGCACAGGGCGTGTTCTTCATGAGCGCGCACCTGGCGGGCGGCCTGACGCCGATGCTCGTGACGGCGCTCCTCGCATATCTCAGCTGGCGATCGCTGTTCGCGCTGTTCGGATCGATTGGATTCGTCTGGTCGGTGGCGTGGTACAGGTGGTTTCGAGACTCACCGGCCGAGCATCGGGCTGTCGGTGCGGCCGAGCGCGCGCTGATCGAAGCCGGACACGGCGCCGATCTCGGCCATGCAGTCGGCGCGACCGACTGGGCGCGGCTGCTCGGCAACCGCACCGTCGCGTGCCTGTGCCTGATGTACTTCACGCAGGCGTTCGGCGGGACGTTCTACGTCACGTGGCTGCCGACCTATCTGGGGTCGCGCGGGCTGACCGGCATGACCGCCGGAATCCTCGCCGGCCTGCCGCTCGTGTTCAGTGCGGCCGCTGATCTCGTCGGCGGTATCGCCACCGATCGCGCCGCCCGCCGATTCGGCCTGCGGCTCGGGCGCGTGACTATCGGCGGCGGCTCGCTGGCTGCGGCCGGGGCGTTCACGATTGCCAGCACCTTCGTCGCGTCGCCGGTCGCGGCGGCGATCCTGATCGCGTTCGGCGGCGCATCGTCGAACTTTCTCCTGGGGGCGGCGTGGGGCACCTGCCTCGACATCGGCGGCCGCCGCTCGGGCGCGGTCAGCGCGGCGATGAATACCTCCGGCCAGGTCGGATCGATTCTGAGTCCGATTCTCGTCGCCGAGGTCGTGCGCCGCTTCTCACAGTGGAGCGCGCCGCTCTATCTCGCCGGCGTCCTGTTCCTGATGGGTGCCGTCTGCTGGGTCTGGGTCGATCCGACGAAGCCCGTGCACGACTGACTGACTCGAACCGGCAGCCGGCGGCGGTGTTCCTTCTTTCCACAGCC
>DATFWL010000210.1:0-7090 GCA_035259385.1 Vicinamibacterales bacterium
TGGAGCCCGCCATGAACCACCCCTGGCTACGTTGACCGACCGTTTTCTCAAAGAGCGCACGTATCTCAAGAACGTCACACCTGCAACGCTCCGCTGGTATCGCATCGCGTTCAAGAACTACGAAGCATCATTCCCGGGCGAAGCGCCCCTGCCGTCGAAGACGGCTTTGCAGGTTTCGTCGTCGCGCAACGCGACCGAGGCATCCGCGCCGTGACGGTCAACACCTACATCGGCGCGATGAATGCCTTCTGCGTGTGGTTGCACGAGGAAGGTCACGTCGCTGAGCGAGTGAAGCTGTCGAAGCTCCGCCTGGAGCGGCGGATACTCGCGGTGCTGGATGACGCACAGATGCGCACGCTCATTGGCTACCGGCCAACGTCGTTGGGCCAGCGGCGCGTCCACCTCGCGGCTCTCCTGACCCTCGACACGGGCCTTCGCCTTTCAGAAATGCTGCACCTGCGCCACACCGACATCGATTTTGACAACCTGATTCTCAAGGTGCTCGGGAAGGGCCAGAAGGAGCGGCTGGTGCCGTTCTCGCCGGAGCTGCGGAAGCGGCTGTATCGATTCGAGCGGCTCAAGGAGCAGAAGGGCATCCGCAGCCCGTTCGTCTTCGTGGGCTCCCGCGCGACGCGCTGGGAGAAGCGCAACAGCGCGACCTCGCTCTACTTGATGGAGCGAAAACGGGGACTTCCGGTCTTCGGCTGGCACCGCCTGCGCCACACGTTCGCCACGAACTACCTCCGCCAGGGCGGCGACATCGTGCGGCTCTCGATGGTCCTCGGGCATACGCAGATTACGACCACCCAGCGCTACCTGCACCTCTTGACGGAGGACTTGAGCGCGAGCCATCAGAAGGTGTCGATTCTGAATCGGCTGGCGTGAAGGCCGCGTGATCGAATCGACCGAATCGCCTGTATCGCCCGAAGCCCCGTCATCCCTACGGTCCCACGGTCGGTTCGGGCGATGCGGGCGATCGATATGGACGGTTGATCCCTAGAGTGCACTTCAGCAGATGCACCCGAGGATAGATCGCCCTGTTCGTCCCGTCTCGTTGCATGATGACGGATTGCGGAGGATGGACGATGACAGACACTCGATACAAGGATCAGGGGTATCCAGCGAGCCTCCTTGAGGAGGTGTTCGGCGCCTTCCTGACGATCAGGCGAAACGGCAAAATAGTGGCAGAGGTCGCAATCGGTCTCTTCGAGGGCGGCAAGGACTCGAAGGCGCGAGTTCTGGTCAAGCGGTTTCAACCGAACGAGCTGCGGGAAGTTCTCACGGTGGATGACTTCACAACAGACTGATTGAGCACGTCAAACGGTTCACAGGCGTTGCTAAACACCACGCCGTCCGGTGTGCCCGTTCACGTCCCTGCGGCCTGAGCGTTGCTCTGTAGGTGACGTGCAGACGGCAAGCTGACTTCAGGTCCAACATCGAAGGGGGGTGTAGCGATCGCCCGCGCGTTGGTTGATTGGTGAGGAGTTCCGCCGAGGAACATCGCCCGAATCGACCGTATCGACCGGCCAGTCGCGATACTACACGTCGTGGGGCGCCACTGCGTTATCAGCTCGCGGCACCAGCATCATCTTCAACTTCGCCTTCTTCGACTTCTCCAGCGGACTCGCTGACGTCGTCGCGAGCCACCGCTCGACCTGCTGCAGCGTGATCGCGTGCTTCGTCGACGGGTCGCGCACGTCAACGTCCAACGCCGTCGTCGCGCTCACTTGTGGCAACCACGGGTCCTCGCGGAACCGCTTGACCGCCAGCACCACCGCCTCGTAGAGCGACTCGGCCTCGACCTCGACGCCGTGGCGGATGCCCTGAGGGTCCGAAAACTGACCGTGCACGCTCTGATCGGCACGTGCGTCAGCCTAGATCGCGAGGCGAAGAAAAGGCAAAGACGCGACGGAGCGGTCGTGCCGATACCCTGTAGGCCGAATGCCAGCAGGGACCAAGCAGCGACCACCGCTGACCGACGATGAGCGCGACGGCATCGTGCTGGCCGTGAACTCGGCCTTCCGAAAGCTGAAGAACCTCTACGCGAAGGTTGTCCCGGTCTTCGAGGACTACGGCTTCACGCCGCCGTCAGCCGGTGTTATCGCGCGCGACCTGTCCGAGAAGATCGAGAAGGCGATCATCCAGCACTGCGAGTCGTTCACCAAGGGCACCGGCCATTGCGACCTTTGTCGCTTCGGGCGGGATTGGGAAGTGAAGATTTGCAAGGACTCCGGCCTGACAATCAACCAGTCGAAGGTGATCAACGGCGAGAACTACATCGTCGTGAACTACAAGGCCAACTCCATCGTGAAGTCGATCTGGGTTCTCTGGGCCGCAGAGGACCGCTTCTTCTCTCCTCGCCTGAAGAACTCCAACGCCCGGACAATCAACCGCGATGCCGCACGCGACAACATCGAGGTGCTCTTCGAGGCGAAGCCGCAGACTACAGCGGCCTCATCGCGCGTCGCAGTGCGTAAAGGCTGAACTCTTCGGGCGCGCCCAAGCTATAACGTCGCGGAGGACCGGCGCGGAACCGTGTCGGAGTTGTCCGCGTCATATCCAGACGTCGTGCGCCAACTGATCGCGCTCCTCATTGCCGTTCCGCTCGTCGTCTGGTTCCTCCGTCAGTGTCGCAAGCCGAGCGGCCCACTTGGCGCGCGGTTCGTGCGCGCGATGAACATCACGCACTCGCGATTGACCGACTGGGGGTTGACGCACGTGACGGTCGGCCGTGCCGACGTGATCCTCGATGTCGGCTGCGGAGGGGGTCGGACGGTGCAGAAGCTCGCGGCGCTCGCGCCCGAGGGACGCGTGTGGGGAGTCGATTATTCCGCCGCGTGCGTCAGCGCTTCACGAAGGACAAACGCCGAGGCAATCGCGGCCGACCGCGTGAAGATCGAACTCGCATCCGTCTCCGCATTGCCGTTCGCCGACGAGACTTTCGATCTTGTCACGGCCGTTGAAACCCATTACTACTGGCCGGATCTGGACGCGAATGTTCGCGAGGTCTTGCGCGTGCTGAAACCGGGCGGGACTTTCGCGCTGATTGCGGAGACGGCGCGTGATCGGCAACCGAACCCGCTATATCACGTGGTGATGGCGGTGCTCCGTGCCGCCCACCTGACGAGCACCCAGCACGCGGACCTCTTGACGCGCGCGGGCTTCACGGACGTCAGCGTCGACACCAAGAAGATCGGCTGGATCTGCGCGACGGGTCGACGGCCATCGTCATCGGGTTCGCACTGGCGCTCTCATCGCGAATAGCAGCGAGCCTCTGACTCAGCGCCGACCGGCACGGCTGCGAGGCCATCGGTGCCGAGACGTTCACATCGACGAGCTGTCGGCGAGTGCTGTGTAGATACGTTCCGTCAGATCACGCAGGTGCGCCAGCTTGTGGTTGCTGATGTCCTTGTTCAACGATCCCAGCGTTTCGGCGTCAGTCGTGCGGCTCTGGATGAGCGCGGCGGCAATCGTCGCCTTTGCCTGAATCTGTGCGTCCGTCATGGGGGCTCCTCACCTGTGTCTGCCGGCGAAGCGCGTGCCGCTCGTGTCTGTCGTCACGGAGGTGTCGAAGACGTTGCGCGAGCGACTCGGGGGCTGCTGGGCAGCACCGTCAGTCACTGTCGACCACCCTCTCGAACGCGCTCCCACACCAACTCCGACTCGGATGTGCCCGGAACCTCGCCCGGCTTGATCCGCAGCGTCAGCCGATCGCCATCGAACGTGAACCACCGCTTCCGGTCCACGCCGATCGTGTTCGGGCGATCCGCGACGTCGACGCGATATTCAAGAGTTCCGTCAGTCGCGTGGACGCGATATGTCCCGCAGAAGCCGATGGACCCGGTGAGCGCCGTCAGGGCTTCGTCGGCAGTCGGCACCGGAGGCGCAGCCCACTTCGGGCGGTTCGGGTCCATGAACATCGCGCACAACCGGTTCGAGTCGGAGAAGATGCCGGACCCGACGCTGTGCCGGTTGGCGCTCGTCGTGCCGTCGAGCATCCGGTCCGTCCATGACACGAGCTTCCACGCGCCCACGAACTGCTTGGCCGCGTCAGCCGACTGCACATGCGCCGCCGATGATGGCGCTGTCAGCGCACAAGCGAGCACCGTCAGCAAGAGGGATTGACGTCGCAGCATGAGCATGTGCTCCTTCGCGTGGTGGTTTCCTGTGGACAGGTGCGGGATAGCGCGAAGTGTAACATCGGGACGACCTCGCCGAACGAGCATGGCCAGATGATCGGCCCACTTCGATCATGTCGTGCACTGAATAGTCCGGCGCCCGATCTTTAAGCCACATCTGCAGCGGTGCCGAAGAGTTGTCACGTATCCTCATCGCCGCGCTTCGGAGCATCCGACCCGCTCTACCCTCGAACTCGAAGGAGCCATCCAGCGATAAACAACATCACGCCGACAACGGCGCTCGTCAGATCAAGGTAGTGCCCGGCGCTGTCGGGTTCGCCGAATCGCATCGAAGGAAAGAGACCGAGTGCCTCGCACACGTGCGTCAGCACTACGATCACGAGACAGCCGGAGCCGGCAAGTTGAAGAAACGCGGCGACGTTTCGACGCTTGATGAACACGGCTGCTGAGAGGGCGAGGAGCAAGACTGCGGGCACGAGCGCGATCAGAGCCTTCACCAACATGTATCCGCCGTCACGGCACCGCTTCGACCTTCAACACCGGATGAATCTCGCACAGCGTCCGCACGACGCCCGGTGGCCCGTGGCCGTGACCTTCCTGCGTCGGCGGCTCAGACTGGCGCGGCTGGTCGAGGAACGCGAACCCGATGAACCGCGGGCGCCGGCGCGCTCAACGGATCCTTCAAGACCATTGACTTTTGGCCGTCGCTCATCGCGACGAGCGCCATCAGTTCGCGCTGCACCGCGATCGATCGACACGACTGCGGCCAACGGCGTGACGATCGCGGATGACTTGCCAAACCGCATTTGATAAGAAATCACTACGGCTTCGGGTACTCCTTCTGCGGCGATGTGACCTATGTCGGTGACGACTCCAACACGAGGACACCACTTGGATGTGGAAGTCGCAGTGTGTCTGCCGATTCACGACGCGCACGAACGCTGTGCCGTCGAGCGCTTTCGAGTTGACATGAGCGGCGATAGTTGGCTTTGTTGGTCCAACGTCTTCATTCTGCTCGACTTCGAGGCTCGAAACGAATGTTCGATCGTCCTCCCTAATACTCAGAAAGCGACCCCGGGCGCAACGACGACCTCAACGACGACCTTGTCGCTGTAACCCGCTGGCCTGCTGACGTTATACCGCCGGAGGAACAAAAGAGTCTGGAAGTCTGCTAAAGTTCAACAACATTACATAAAGTCTGATTTGTTGCTTGACAGCACGCAGTTGACGAGCAAGAGTGTGCGTTGATTTCTGTTCATGTCGGCTTCGTTCCGTTCGTGTCTGTTTTTTCGCGGCACACCAGGCTATCGCCTGCATAACGTGAGTTGGAGCTCTTCACAGATCGGAGGAACGCCATGCGAACTACTCGAGCAAGATTGATCGCAAAGGTCGGCCTCGCATCATTTGCCGCCCTGCTCGCAACGACCGTCGCTTCACCGGTGGTGCGCGGTCAGGCCCAGCATGTCCGCTGGGACATCATCCGTCTCTCCACCCCCGCCACAACCGTAAATCCCGGAGGCCAAGCCTCGGCCATGGATAACCTCGGTGACACCATCACGCTCACCGGGTCCGGAACCTTCGTCGCTCCGGCTGGCCGCGGAGGAACATCGAGCGCCGTGACGGGGGGTGGCCTTTGGACGATTACCACGGCGGCGGGAACTTCGAGCGGCGCCTACGAGGTGACAGGTCTCGTGCGCTGGGAAGAAGCACCCGGGACGTTTCCGGCCACGTTCGACAACATCGGCGCACCGGCCGATTTCCGCTCTGGGCTCGCCGTGCTCCGCATTGAGTACAGCGACGGAAGCCACGGCATTCTCGTGGTCAGCTGCCACGGAGCTGGAACGCCCAACGCAGTATTCGAGGGAGTCACCGCTTCGAAGGATTACGTAGATTTCTGGAACCGCGTGGCGCCCTCGGGCGGCCCTGCGGGCGCAAACGCCAATCGCACCGCGTTCCACCTCGAATAGCCGATCGCGGTACTGAAGTTCGCGTCGGGGAAGACGCCATCAAGGTCAGCTCCGCGGTTTGGATCGTGCCTAGTCTCGTAAGGTGTCTTCGGAGTAGTTCGATAGCGAGCGAGCATCAACGTATCGACGGTGTTCCGTATTGAATAAGAGGGTCGTGATTCGGCGACAGCGATCACGGCTGAATCACGACTTCTCGCATTAGCCAGGAACACCAACGGCAATGCGACAGGGAAGCATTGCCGCTGGCCCGGACGCTGGCGTGTTCGGGATCCCGACAACGCCGACTAGCTTGTCCACTTATGTCTGGGAAAGACGGAGTCAAATCATGAAAATGCTCGGATCTTTCTGGACAACTCTGCTCGTCCTGGTGATGGTGGCGAGTCAGCCAGCCAGAGCCGCGGCCGACGAAAAACTGCAGCTGACCGGCGGTGGACAAGGCACGTTCGCCAATGGGCGAATAGACCCATGGGACAAGAATGGACTGGACGGCGACTTGGACGGTGATGGACACGTTGACGGATCGTATTACACCGTTGCCGTTACCGTAAACGACGAAACCGTTCAAGGCCATTTTGTTTGCGCGATGTGGGGCAACACTCGGATCTTAGGGTTGCCACTCATGGCCGTTGAAGGCGCCGTTTCCGTCGCGTCGATAAATGAAAAAACACATAGTGTGACGCTTCAAGGCGTCGGCACCGTCGACCTGGGAGGCCCCTCTTTCACGAATGTCCCGTTTAGAGTGAGAGTGACAGCCGGAGGCCAAGGTGAAGCGACGCTCCAACTCACGGTGATCGGTGTTTTCGACGGTGTGCCCGGTGACACCATTCTCGGAAACGGGAATTACGATCTGCCGGCCGAGACACTGATCAGCGGACTGGTCAGAATTTCGAAGCACTGAGGTTCGTCATCGGGCCTCTTGTTCCGACTCCGGTCGCTGACGAACGACACACCAGAGGCATGACTGTCTGCCGATTGACACGTCAG
>DATFWL010000211.1:0-6045 GCA_035259385.1 Vicinamibacterales bacterium
CGAATCGTGGATGCCGCTGTTCGGCCGCGATAGAGATGATGGTCGGGCGCGCCGCTCAACGCGCCCGCGGTAGGGGCCCTCGGGATCCGCATCGGCGTGATGGACAGGCGATCAGAGCAGGCGTCAGCCTGGCGTTTGACCGCCAGAATCACGCCGACAATAATGGCCCTCGTGTTCCAGGCGAGGCGGACAGCGATAGTCGCGCTGCTGACGGTCAACGTCGCCGCGGGATCTGCCGTCGCGCCGGAACATCTGCACGAACGCGACGACCATCATCCGTCCGCGACGGTTCACCGCCATTTCGCGCCGCATCACGCCAGGCGTTCAGCGGATCGCGCGCGACTCGACGATGACGACGATCACGTCATCTGGCTGTCGACGGCCTGGCTGCAGGCGCCCGTCTATCACGGCCCGAATCTGGTCAGCACCACCACCATCTGGTTCGACGGCGTGCGCCCGCACCTTGCCTGGACGGCACTCGTGCTTGACGACGCCGCTCCACCTCATGGTCCCCCGCGCGCACTGTGCCCCTCTCGCGCCCCTCCTGTTCTCGCCTAGCCTGACCTGACGGGCTCGCCCGTCGTCTGTCTCGTTTTCCGTCTCCCGAGGTTCCTCATGCGCAGGATCGTCCTGTGCGCCACGCTCGCGGCGGCCGCAGTGCCGTCGAACGTGCGCGCGCAACCGTTGTCGCTCACAAGACTCGACGACTTCAAAGCGCAGAATGCGGGAACACCAACCATCGAGTTCGCGCCTGAGCGCGGAGGCGCGCCAACCGTGCTCCGCGGTTCACCGCCTTCGAGACCTGGCGCCTTCCGCGTCGAGGGGGCGCCTCCCGCGCCAGGCCGGTACCGCTGGGCGCTGGCGATCGACGCGCCGGGTGTGAGCGATCGCCACGAATTCGGAGTGACGACGGTGTTCGCGGATGAAGCGGCGGCGAAAGTGAAAACGGACAAACGCGCACCCGACGATCCCGCGGCCATTGCGTATCTGGCCGTTTCATGGCTGACGCACTCGTTGCGATCGGGACGAGCGTCCGATCCGGTCAGGGGCTGGGGAGACTCGAGCCGCGCCTGACCGGGAGCGACGACCGCGCGACGCTCGCGAGCGACGTCGCACAAGCCCAGGTGGCGCTGGACAGCGCACATGCAGAGCAGGCGCGGGCGGAAACGTCTGCTCGCCGATCGTGCGGTGCCGGCGCGGCGGGTCGAGGACGCGCAACGGGCGGTCGCGACGGCAGATGCGCGGCTCAAGGCTGCGGAAGCGCGCCTGACGCAACGCGACGAGACGCTGCACAGCGGTGGTGGGACGGCCTCCGGAAACGCCTTTGCGATTCGGGCGCCGATCGCCGGACGAATCGCAGACGTACTTGCAACGCTCGGGGCGTCCGATGACGAAGGCGCTGCGCTGTTCAAGATCGTCCGAATCGATCGACTCGAGCTGCGGGCACACGTCCCGGCCGCTGATGCGGCCGGCACGCGCGACCTCACCGACGTGGCGTTCGAGATGCCCGGTCGAGCCGATCCGGTTCCGCTGCGCGCGGAACACCCCCACGACGCCGGTGTCATCGATCCAAAGACCGGGGCATTGCCCGTACAGTTCGAGATACAGAATCCGGGCGGTGACCTGCTCGTCGGCCAAACCGGCACGGCCGTGCTCTACAAACGCGACCGCATGCGCACACCGACGGTCCCGAAGGCCGCCGTGTTGCTGGAAGCGGGACGACCGTATGTCCTCGTACAGATTGGCGGCGAGCGATTCGCACGCCGGTACGTGGCGCACCCCGAGCAACTGCGCGCCAACCGAATCTCGCTGACTGAGCTCCTCGATGCCGTCCGCGGCGCCAGCGAAAACACGTCGGCGGGCGTCTATACCGAAGGGCCGCAGGAGTACGTGCTGCAGGCAGTTGGTCGGGTCAGAAATCCGGAAGAAATCGGCGAGAGCGTCGTCGCGCTCCGCGGCGGGCGCTCCGTGCTCATCCGCGACGTCGCAGATGTTCGGGAGGGCGGCGCGTTCAAGCGCGGCGAGGGCTCGCGCAGCGGCAAGCCGGCCGTGATCGTCGGCGTTCAGAAGCAGCCCGGCGCGAACACGATTGAACTGACGGCCCGCCTCGATCGCGAGCTCGATCGGCTGCAGCGCGAGCTCCCCAAGGGCATGACGATCGATCGCAAGATCTTCAGACAGGCGGATTTCATCGAGGTCGCGATCGACAACGTCGTGAAGGCGCTGCGCGATGGCGGCATCCTGGTGATCGTCGTGGTGCTGCTCTTTCTCGCGAATCTCCGCGCCGCCGCGATCACGCTGACGGCGATGCCGCTATCCCTCGCCGCGGCGATTTTGGTGCTGCGAGGGTTTGGAGCGACGATCAACACCATGACGCTGGGCGGCATGGCCATTGCCATCGGGGCATTGGTCGATGACGCGATCATCGACGTGGGAGAATGTCGTGCGGCGCCTCCGTGAAAACCATGGCAAACCGCCGGAGCACCAACGTCCAAGCGCCGAGATCGTGCGCGAGGCGACGCTCGAGATCTCGGAACGCTCCGCCGTCTTGGCGAGCGAGTCCGTGAAGCCGTCGCGCGGATCCCCGGAGTTGTGGACCTCTCGCTCGAACAGCAGATGGACGTGCCAGCGGTGAGATTCGTGCTCAATCGGACCGCGATTGGACGGTACGGATTGCATGCGAACGATGTGAACGAGGCCCTCGAAACCGCCTTCGCCGGGGCCACCGTCGGCCGCATTTTCGACCGCGGCACCGCGTTCGACCTGGTGGTGAAGTTCGACGCATCGAACAGCGTCGACTTCGAGCGGATCGCCGACCTGCCGGTCGATACGCCCACGTCCGGGCAGGTACCCGTCCGCCTGCTGGCCGACGTCCGCCGGGAGGAGGGTCCGAACATGATCCTCCGGGAGAACGTGCAGCGCCGGATCGTGATCTCCTGCAACGTCGCAGGCCGCGACCTCGGCGGCGTCGTCGACGACATTCGGGCAAGCGTCGCCCAGTCCGTGCCGATGCCGGACGGGTACCGGGTCGAATACGGCGGCCAGTTCGAGAGTCAGCAGAGCGCGTCACGGCGACTGGCGGTGCTGTTCGTCGGCGTGGTGGCCGGGCTGTTCATGCTCCTCGTGCTCGCATTCGGCCGCGCGCGTGATGCGGTGATCGTCATGGTCAATCTGCCGCTCGCACTGATCGGCGGCGTGGTCGGCGTGTTCCTCGCCGGCGGCGTGTTGAGTGTCGCGTCGATGATCGGCTTTATCACCCTGTTCGGCATCGCCACCCGAACGGCATCATGCTGGTCTCGCACATTCAGCACCTGATGACCGACGGGGGCGTCACGAGCTTCCGCGAGGCGGTCGAGCGCGGTGCGCACGAGCGGTTGATCCCGATCCTGATGACGGCGATGGCCGCGGGCCTGGCGCTGATTCCTCTCGCGCTCGGCGGTGGCAAAACCGGGAGCGAGATTCAGACGCCGATGGCGATCGTCATTCTGTGTGGACTGACACCTCCACCCTCTTGAACATGATCGTCGTGCCGACGTTGTATCTGCGTTATGGAGAGCCGCAACGGATGGCGAGATGACGAAGGGAATCGCGCTCCTGGTGACCGCAGTCGTCGCGGTTGGCCAGGCTCGGCAGCCCTCGACGCCGCACCTGCGGCCGACACACACACGGCGTATTCGGCGCCAACCGAATTTGTTTTATTGACCACCGTATGAGAAGTCATCGAACAGCGTGACGCTGTCCGCTTTCGTCCAGACGCCTACTCTTCCGGGCTCTCGGAACGTGTCATCGTCCCACGCGAGCGCGTCCTTACCATCGAAGCGCACGGCGAAATGGTTGCCCTGGAATTCGACGCGCAGTGTGTGCCACTGGTTCGAGGTCACCTTCATGTTCGCGCGCTTTTTTTCGGTGCGGCGGCCGTTGATGGTGTGGTAAATCGTGACGTTGTCCTCGAGGGCGTTCGCACGGGCGATGTAGTAGTTGTTCGCATCCTTGGCCCGCCACACGAGTCCGCCGGCCTGATCTTCGCGACCCGACACCGGCTTGAACTTCACTTCCACGAACCCGTCCTTCACGCTCGTGTCGTCCTTGAGACAGACCGGGTACGTCGCCTGACCCGATTGTTTGAGCACGTTGGGCTTGCTGGGAGCTGTGTCGTCCTGCACCACAGCCCAGACCGCGTGGCCGCTTCCCGTCTGGGTCGCGGTCCAGCCAGCCGGAGGCTTGCCGACGTCAGCCGCGTCAAACGTCACTGTCTGGTTTGCACCTGCGGCGATCAGCATCGCTGCTGCGAACGTTGGCGTCTTCATGCTCCACCTCGCATCGCGTGTACGACTCGCCACGTCGGATGTTACCGGCTTGCGCGGTCGCCGATCCTGACGTTTGTGTCAGAAAGAAACATTCGCCCTGATGGTGTCAGCGTCGGCCATCCAGCAGATCAAGATTAACCACGACCCGTACTCCGCCGAGTATCCGCGTCCTGGTCGCGGCCGCATCGAAGTGGTACTGAGGCCCGGCTCGCAGGAATACCACGGCGTCTGAAATTTCATCTTTCGCGACGCTGCCTTCGATGCCCGTAACGCCTTTGCCAGCGTCAAGCCGCCCGAACAGCGCCGCGTGGCCGAGGGTACGTCGGCGGTCCGGTCGGCCATTCCGACAAAACGTCCTTTCGTCTCTCTGTGCGAGGTGTCTCGGACGACGCCAGGCGATCGTGTTCGCCGAAGGACCGGCCGGCGCGATTCAGCAGAACGTCGGCGCGCCCGTACCGCAACGTCCTCGCAGCCGCCACCATCAACCATCAGCGAGGCGACAGCACGACTATGTCGCTGACGCTGTCGTACCAAGATCAGACGAGACACAACCAGGACGTCGGAGGAACGACGCTACGGTCCGCCGGCACGAACTGGAGCTTTCTCGAACAGAGCGCGACATACACGCAACAGAGCATCATCAGGCCGACGCTGCTCGACCAATTCCGGTTCTTCATCGGTCAGGAATTCGAGCCGACGACGAGGGTCAGCCCACAGCGCAAGCTGATCGTGTTGGACGCCCGGGCGGACTCGCCGCTCAACCGCCGAGCATCGTTCAACTCGATCCGCGCGCTCAGTTGCCCGCGATCCTGCAGTACAGTGCGAGCATCGAACATCAACTGATGAAGGCGACGAGCGCGAGCCTCACCTACACGGGCACACGCGGTTTCGACCAGTTCCTCTCGCGCGACGTGACCGCACCGCCTCCGCCACTGTTCGTGACCAGACCGGATCCGAACCGCGGCGTGGTCCGCGAGATCGAGTCGACCGGTACACAACTCGACGGCACTCGAGTCGTTTAACTTGCGAACGGATTCCGGATTGTGAGCCGCCCGCCGATGACTTGACCGGCTTGCAGGTCTTCGGAGTATAGCGTGGAGCACTCCGATTCAAGGGCGGCCGCGATGATGAGCGCGTCGTACACATGATAGCCGTGCGAAACGGCCACCCGTAAAGCGGCGTCGTGCGTCGCCAGCGTCAGCGGAACGGGTGACGGACACAGCTCTTTGATCGCTTCGAGCGCCGCAGCGATCTCGGTCCATCGCATCTTCAGTTTGCGATGTGCCACGTTGGCGAGTTCGTTCAGAACCTGGACGCTGATCACACCGCCGGCTGCAAGCAGCCCCTCGGCAACGGGCGTGCGATCGTCGCGCTGTCCGAGCGTGTAGACGAGCACGTTCGTGTCGAGAAACGGCTTATCGTTCATCCGCATCCAGGCGATCGAACGTAAAGCCGTCCGGCAATGGCCGACGCAGCTTCCGCAGTCGTTCGAGCGCGCGTTCCCGTTTTCGGTCGCGGCTCACTTCAAACTCTCGCGTCCCGGCGATCCGGATTTCGATCTGATCGCCTTCCTTCAAATCCAGCGCCTCCACCACGGCAGATGGCAGTCGGACCGCCAGGCTGTTGCCCCACTTCGCAACCTGCACAGGACCTCCCGATGTGATATACAATAACAATTGTATATCCAGTCACGAGTACGTGCAACACGTCCGCGCTATGCCGCACGAGTCACGCTGGT
>DATFWL010000212.1:0-17549 GCA_035259385.1 Vicinamibacterales bacterium
AAGGATCTGCTCGAGGAGAACGACGGCGCCGGCAACACGTTCAAGGCGACGGCGAAGCCGGTGCTGATCGGCACCGCGGTGGTCGGTGCCACGACGATGATCTTCTCGATCATCATGTCGCTGACCGGCGATCTCACGCACGACGTCGACAAGCTGTCGATCCTGCACCCGCCGTTCTTGCTCGGCCTCGTCACCGGCGGCGCGGTGATCTACTGGTTCACTGGCGCCGCGACGCAGGCGGTGAGCACCGGCGCGTATCGCGCCGTCGAGTTCATCAAGGCGAACATCCGGCTCGACGCCGGCGCGACCAAGGCGTCGGTCACCGACAGCAAGAAGGTGGTCGAGATCTGCACGCAGTACGCGCAGCGCGGGATGTTCAACATCTTCCTGACCGTGTTCTTCTCGACGCTGGCGTTCGCGTTTCTCGAGCCGTTCTACTTCATCGGCTACCTGATTTCGATCGCGCTGTTTGGACTGTTCCAAGCCATTTTCATGGCCAATGCGGGCGGCGCCTGGGACAACGCCAAAAAGATTGTCGAGGTGGAGCTGAAGCAGAAGGGGACGCCGCTTCACGCCGCGACCGTGGTGGGCGACACGGTCGGCGACCCGTTCAAGGACACCTCGTCGGTCGCGATGAACCCGGTGATCAAGTTCACCACGTTGTTCGGGCTTCTGGCCGTATCGCTGGCGGTGAATCTGTCGCGCGAGCAGGGCAGCGGCGTGAGCGCCGGATTGGCGGCTGTTTTCTTCGTCCTTTCCCTGTTCTTCGTATGGCGTTCGTTCTACGCGATGCGGATCGGCTCCCGCGCCTGAGGCGCCTGGTGTGCCGCCGCCCGATGCCGTGGCGGCGGCACAGCGGAAGGGCTTGGCGCCCCCGCACAGCCGCCGATGCGGCCCCGAACGGCTGGCCCATTTGTCGGATTCCGGTGTCTAACGCCAGTGAGTTCCGTTGACTCCCAGATTTTGGACTGACTATAATCTGCGACCTTGCGCTTGACGTTTTGCTAGATCCGAGGAGGAGTAACACGTGCCACGTGACATGTTCGGCGATGTCGTCGAGCCGTCCATCAAGGTGGGCAGCCAGAAGTGGTATACGGTCCCGCTGTCGATCATCGTCCATACGGCGATCATCGCGGCCGTGATCATCATCCCGCTGATGGCGGCAGATGTGCTGCCGACGCCGCCTTCGATGATGGCGTTCGTTGCCGCACCTCCGCCTCCGCCGCCGCCGCCACCACCGCCGCCGCCACCACCGGCCGCGGCCGCGGCGCCGAAGCCGGTGATGGACGTGAACCCGAATGCGGCGCCCGTTGAAGCGCCGAAGGAAATCAAAGCCGAGACCGGCATCGAGCAGGCGAAGGGCGTCATCGGCGGCGTCGAAGGCGGCGTCGTTGGCGGCGTGACCGGCGGCATCGTCGGCGGACTCGCGGAAGCGCCGCCGCCGCCGCCACCGCCCCCGCCGCCCGCTGCGCCGGTCCGCGTCGGCGGCAACATCAAGCAGCCGACGAAGGTGAAGGACGTGAAGCCGGTCTATCCGGCGATCGCCCAGTCGGCGCGCGTCCAGGGCGTCGTCATCATCGAAGCGACGATCGGCCCGAACGGTGCCGTGCAGGAAGCCAAGGTGCTCCGTTCGATTCCGCTGCTCGACGCCGCGGCGCTCGAAGCCGTCCGGCAGTGGCAGTTCACGCCGACGCTGCTGAACGGCGTCCCGGTGCCCGTCATCATGACCGTGACCGTCAACTTCACGCTCCAGTAACCCGACAGTCTGTGATCAACACCCGGCTCTGATTTCGAGGAGGATGAACCAGTGGATTTAATGGCAATGTGGCAACAGATGGGCATCGTGGCGAAGGCCGTCGCGTTCGTGCTCTTCTTCATGTCGATGTGGTCGTTCGGCGTCGCCATCGAGCGCATCTTCACGTTCACGCAGGCGCGCAACCAGTCGAAGCTGTACGCGCCGCAGGTCGCCAAGCACCTCAAGGAAGGCCGCCTCAAGGACGCCATTGCGCTGTCCTCGTCGAAGAACTACCGCTACAGCCACCTCGCGAAAGTCGTGCTCGCCGGGTTGCAGGAATATCAGTTCCAGCAGGAAAGCGGCGGCGCGATGTCGCGTGAAGACCTGATGGACACGGTGCGCCGATCGATTCAGCGCGCCTCGGCGCTCACCGCGTCGGATCTCAAGAAGGGCATCTCCGCACTCGCGACGATCGGCTCGACCGCGCCGTTCGTCGGACTGCTCGGCACCGTGGTCGGCGTCATCACCGCGTTCCAGGGCATCGCGGCGTCGGGCTCGGGCGGCATCGGCGCCGTGTCGGCCGGTATCGCGGAAGCGCTGGTCGAGACCGCGCTCGGCCTGGTCGTCGCGATTCCGGCGGTGTGGTTCTACAACTACCTGACAGGCCGCATCGAGTACTTCAACGTCGAGATGGACAACTCGTCGTCGGAGCTCGTCGATTACTTCGTGAAAAAGACGGCATAGGAAGAAGACGGCGCAGGAGGAAGACCGCCTGGGTCGTGCAGGTCAGGCAAGGTCGGCCAGGTCCGGCAGGTCGGAGCGTGATGGTTGGCAGGTCGGGACGCGCGAGCGTTCCACCCGCCTGACCCGCCCGGCCGGCCCGACCCGCCCGGCCGTTTTGCAGGAGACGTAGCTATGGCAATGGATCTCGGCGGTGCCAAAGGGGGAGTCAAATCCGATATCAACGTGACGCCGCTCTGCGACGTCATGCTGGTGCTGCTGATCATCATGATGATCGTCGCGCCGCTGCTGCAGCAGGGCGTCAGCGTCAAGCTGCCGCAGGCCGGCAACACGGTGGACAAGCCCGAGGTGCAGGGGCAGACCGTCATCGCGATCGCCAAGGACAAGTCGATGTACGTGAACGCCAAGCCGGTGCAGGAATCCGAGATGGCGTCGAAGATCAGCGAGTTGCTCGAGAACGCCAAGGAGAAGGTCGTCCTCATCAAAGCCGATGAGGAAGTCGAGTACGGCGCCGTGATGGCGGCGATGGACCAGCTCCGACAGGCGGGCATCGAGGACATCGGGCTCATCACGGATCCGAAGAAGGCTCCGGGCGCGCCGAGTGGAGGCAAGTAATGGCGCACGCACATCATCATCTCGGCGCCGACAAGGTCGTCCAGGCCGAGGTTCCGCATGCCTCCGCCGACATGAACATCACGCCGCTCATCGACGTGTTGCTCGTGCTGATCGTGATCTTCATGGCCGCCCTTCCGCTCACCCAGAAGGGCGTCGACATCAACCTGCCGGCCGAGGCCAAGAAGACCACCGACGTCACGCCTGACGTCAGCCAGATCGTGATCGACTACACCGCCGACAAGCGGCTGTCGGTCAACAAGCAGGATGTGCCGCTGACCGAGCTCGAGACGCGGCTGCGCAACATCTTCGATCAGCGCAAGGACAAGACGATGTTCATCATCGCCGCCGGCTCCCTGCGCTACAAGGACATCGTCAACGTCATCGACGCCGCCAAGGGCGCCGGCGTCGAGAAGGTCGGCATCGTCACCGAAGGCATGCGCAAGGCGGGCGGCGCGAACACCGGTAGCAACTAGGCTCGCAGGCAATCGAACGAATCGCGGCCGTTCCTCGAGAGGGGAACGGCCTTTTTTTTTCGCGCGACGTCGATCCTCTCGCGCTGGCCAGCTTCAACCTGACGGCCCAGCTGTCCTGACGAAAAGAAAGTACGCGCCGATCGCGGTGCCGAGGAACGCGATCGAGAAGAGCATTCCCGCGATCGGCGCCGCGAAGAAGATGTAGAGCCACATCGCGAGCGACACGATCGCTGGCAGCGGATAGAACCACATCCTGAACGGCTTCGGGATGTCCGGCCGGTAGCGCCGCAGCAGCATCACCGCCGCGCACTGCCAGACGAACTGCAGCAGGATCTGCACCTGGATCAGCCAGTTGACCAGCTGCCCGAGCGTGAAGAAGCAGAACGGGATCGTCACAGCGCAGATCGTCAACAGCGACACGTGTGGAAAGTGCTTCGTCGGGTGCACGCGCGCGAACGGCGCGAAGAACTCGCCGTCGCGCGCTGCCGCGAACGGCACACGCGAGTATCCGAGCACCAGCGCGTACAGCGAGGCAGCGGCGATGAACAGAATCAAGGCGGTCATCACCAGCGCCGCGGCGTGTCCCCGCGCCGGGTCGGCGAACGACCGCGCGATGAAGACCGACGCGATCGTCCGCGACTCGCGCGCCTCCTGCCACGGAATCATCCCGAGGATCGCGGTGCTCATCACCACGTAGAGCACGACGATCACGACAATCGAGAGGACGATGGCGCGCGGCAGCGTCCGCTCCGGCTGGCGAATCTCCTCGCCGATGTTGCAGACGTTGCTGTAGCCGCCGTAGTTGTACATCGCGAGCAGGCCGGCGGCGCCCATCGCGCGAAACAGGCCGGCGTCCAGCCGCGTTGCCGCAGCCGGAACATCGAACGCGCGCTGCCACGAGAACGCGGACAGCCCGGCGACGATCACCCACGCGATCGTCCCGACCGCGACGACCAGCATCACGACGGCCAGCCGGCCGACCGACTCGATGTCGCGGTAGAGCAGCGCGGTGACCGCAACGCACACGGCGGCCGCCACGAGGTTGTGCTGCCACGGCGACATCGACGTCCAGTAGAACCCGAGGTAGTCGGCGAACCCGACCGCGCCTCCGGCAATCGTCAGCGGCGCCACCAGCATGACCTGGAAGATGAAGACGAACGCCATCAACCGGCCGAGGCCGAACGGCGCATACGCCTCCCGCAGGTAGACGTACGGACCGCCGCTGCCCGGCAACGCGGCGCCGAGCTCCGCGTAGACGAGGCCGTCGCACAGCGCAAGCACCGCACCAAACCCCCAGGCGTAGACCAGGTGCGGCCCGCCCATTGCCGCGACCATCAACGGGATCGTGATGAACGGGCCGACGCCGATCATGCCGATGATGTTCGTCGCAGTGGCCTGCAGCAGGCCCAGGCCGCGATCGAGCGTCACCATAGCGGCAGGAGATCGTCTACGAGGGCGCTGGCCGCAGTGAGACCTGGCACCAGCGGGTTGGCCGCCAGCGCCGCGCGTGCGCCGTCCACCGACTGCTCGAGCGCGGCACGCACGGTCAGCCGCTCGTACTCCTTCACCCGCTGCAGGAGCGGCAGGACCCCATGTGGTACGCGGTCAACGTGCAGCGGCTGAGCGCCGTTCGCGTCGACGACGCACGGCACTTCGACGACGTCCTCGTCCAGGAGATCGGCCAGGTTGCCGCGGTTCACGACGCTGAGCGGGATGACGTCGTGTGTGTTGAAGTGGATGGCGCGGACCACCGACACAGCGATCCTGTCGTAGCCGCTCAGCGTGGACGCGGGCGCTGGCAGCGGCGAATCGTAGCTGCCGGACTCGACTTGCATGTAGCTGCCGCTGCGCAGCGACAGATAGGCTCTGTAGCGCGCGACGCGGTCGTAGGCGGCCGTTTCATCGGCGTGCGGGTCGCCGAGCGATTCGAACAGCGCGCGATTCAGCTCCTCGATCACCTGGCCGCGGGTGCGGCCGGCGCGACGGACGTTGTCGAAGGCGCGCGTCGGCTGGTCGTAATAGTAGACGTACTCGGTCGGGAGCAGCTGCAGCGTGCGCAGCGAGCCCGAATCGAAAAGCGGAGCCTTGTAGATCGCCCGCATCCGCGCCGGGTCGTTCCACAGGCGATGCAGTTGCGGCTCGCCGCCGCAGAACACCTCGCGGAGCCAGCCGAGGTGATTGAGGCCGAAGTAGTCGAAGGCGCAGCGTGCGGGATCGAGGCCGAGCGCGTTCGCCGTCGCCGCGAACAGCTCGGTCGGCGTGTCGCAGATGCCGACGACGCGTTCGCTCGCCGTCCGCATCGCCTCGGTCACCATGCCGACCGGATTGGTGAAGTTGATGATCCAGGCGCGCGGCGCCGCGTCGGCGATCTCGCGCGCATAGCGCACCATCGGCGGAATCGTCCGTGCCGCCATGGCGAAGCCGGCCGGACCGACCGTCTCCTGTCCGACGATTCCGTGCCGCTGCGCGGTCGCTTCGTCGCGCACGCGGCGCTCGTTGCCGCCGACGCGAATGCTCGTGAAGACGAAGTCGGCCCACGCCACCGCCTCCGCGAACGATCGGCAGCACGTCACGCGACCGCGCCATCGCCCGGAACCCGCCATCCGTTCGGCGACGCCGCCGATGATCGACAGGCGCGTCTGATCGATGTCGTACAAGGCAATTTCGTCGATCGGCAGATCGGAGGCGGCGAGACCAGAGACGAGGAGCGGAGTACGGACGCCGCCTCCTCCGATGACGGCGATCTTCATGCCTATGGTCGGGTGGGTCGAGTAGGCCCGGTAGGCCGGGTAGGTCGGATGTCTCGGGTGGATCGAAGATGCGTCGCTCGCGTTGTTGCCGTCCGACTCACCTGACCTGCCCGGCCCACCTGACCTACCAGACCCGCAGGGAGGCTGCGCGGCAGCGACGCGACACCGCCGGCGCCGCGCGTCGACTGGGCGCCAACGAAGTTGCCGGCGCGGAGGCAGTCGCGCGGCGCGGCCCCGCGGAGGAACGCGAACAGGAAGCCGCCGTCGAACGCGTCGCCGGCGCCCGTCGTCTCGACCGTTCTCACTCGCACCGCTGCCGCGCGTGCGTCGATCGCCGGCGCGATCCAGCGGCTGCCGTGCCGTCCGAGCTTGATGACCGTATTTCGCGCCGACCGCCGCCAGAAATTCGCCGCGGCTGACAGCCTCGACGCGCCCGCATAGAGCGCGGCTTCGATCTCGTTGACGAAGATGAAGTCGGCGTCGCTCAGCAGCCGCGCGAATCCGGGCCGCCCGCGCAGCGACGGCGCCCATCCGAAATCCCACGACGTCGTCGTGCCGCGGGCGCGCAGCCGTGCGCACATGGCCGCCCATCGCGTGCAGCGCACCGGAGCGAACGCGAAGTGCACGTGATCCGCGCGCAGCCGTACCACCGCGGACGGCAGCCGCTGCTGCAGGCGGTCGTTCACGCCGCAGAAGGTGACGAAGCTGCGGTCGCGGCGGGTGGACAGCGCTGCGGTGATTGCGTGCGGCTCCGCGGGCCGCCTGACGTTCACGACCGATACACGTGCACGGCGAAGCTCGAGCGCCGCCTCCGCGCTCAGCGCACTGACGATCCCCGTGCGCAAGCCGAGGCGCGCGCCGGCTGTCGCCGTGATGACGGCGCCGCCGCCGATGGTCGCGGCAAACTGCGACGTCGCAATCTCCTCGCCCATCCGCGGCAGCCGCGGCAGCCCCATGAAAATCAGATCGTGAAACGCCTCGCCGACGGTGAGCAGCTCGAGACCCACGATGATGTGGCGCCAGTATAATCCGGCGCTATGCGCAGTCTTCTCGCGCTGATCGGATGCGCGGTGGTCGCCGTCGCAGCCGCGTCGACTCCGGAGCCGCTCGCGCAGGACAAGGGCGCGTCCGGAACCTGGCAGCGTCTGCTCAAGCTGCAGACGACAGCGAGCGTGATGCACACGACCGCGCATCCCGACGACGAGCACGGCGGCACGCTGGCGCAGTTGAGCCGCGGCCGAGGTGCGCGGGTGTCGCTGCTGACACTGACCCGCGGCGAGTCGGGAGACAACGCGATCGGTCCGGAGCTCTTCGACGCCGTTGGTCTGATCCGGACCGAGGAGCTGCTGATGGCCGATCGATACTACGGCGTCGATCGCCAGTACTTCACGACTGCCGTCGACTACGGATTCTCGAAGCGGCTCGAGGAAGCGCTCGTGAAGTGGGGCCGGGACGACGTCCTGCGCGAGATCGTCCGGATCATCCGCATCGACCGTCCGTTCGTGGTCGTCGCGCGCTTTCAGGGGAACGAGCGCGACGGTCATGGCAACCATCAGGCCGCCGGACTGCTGACGCGGGAGGCGTTTCGCGTCGCTGGTGATCCGAACGCCTTCCCCGAGCAGATGCGCGACGGACTGCGGCCGTGGCAGCCGCTGAAGTTGTACATGGGCGGTGTGCGCGAAAACGAGGACTGGACGGTGCGCATCGACTCGAACGAGTACAGCCCGTGGCTCGGCGAGTCGTATGCGAGCTTCGCGCGAACTGGTTTGAGCTTTCAGCGATCGCAGAATGGCGGACGAGTGACGGCAGTTCCGGGTTCGTCGTCCGCGTACTACAAGCGGCTCGCGACGGCGGTGCGGCTGACCGCCTCCACCAAGTCTCCGGCAGTCGAGAAGCCGGACGCGACCGCAGTGGCTGCAGACGCCGGGAAGGAAACATCGTTCTTCGACGGAATCGACACGACGCTGCCGGGCCTGTTCACCGCGCTCGCCCGCGCCGAGCCGCCTGGCGCGCGCGGCCTGCTGACCGCCGTCGACGATTACGTGAAGGAAGCGGTGCGCTCCTTCTCGATGAGCGATCCTTCTGCGTGCGTGCCGTCGCTGGCTCGCGGCCTCGCCGCGACCAGGACGGCGATTGACCGCCTCGCGTCCGAGCCGGACGCCGTCTTCGTGCTGAAGATCAAGGAGGAACAGTTCACCGACGCCATCAACGCCGCGCTCGGGATCGAGCTCGCCGCGATCGCCGACGTTCCGGGGCCGGCGGTCCGCGGCCAGCGCGTCGCCGTCGATGCGAGCCTGACGAACCATGGCAGGTCGTCGATCGAACAGATCGAGATGGCGATCGCCACGGCTTCCGACTGGCACAGTCCCGAGGTGAAGGTCAACGACTCGGCCCTCGCTTCGAACGCCACGGTCCGTCATGTGTTGAGCGTTGTCGTTCCCGACGATGCGCCATACACGCGCCCGAACGTCGTTCGTGGGTCGATTCAGGAATCGCGCTACAGCGTTCGGGATGCATCGCAGATGTTCCAGCCGGCGGCCGGGCCGCCGGTCGGTATCGTCGCAGCTTACTCTGTAGCGGGTGTCAGGGTCGGAATCCGCAGGGCGGTTCAGCGCCGGGAGGCGCATCTGCCGTTTGGCGACGAGTTGCGCGAGCTGACGGTTGTGCCGGCCGTCGCGGTGAACGTCGCGCCGAAGACCGAAATCGTGCCGGTGGCCGGCGCGCCGCGGACCGTTGAGGTGCGCGCCGAGATTGTGAACAACGGCGGCGCGCACAGCGGCTCGCTCGCACTCCGTCTTCCCTCCGGCTGGACCTCGTCGCCCGAGCGCGCGGAATTCAGCTTCGATCGGGCCGGCCAGCGGTCGACGTTCGCGTTCACGCTGACGCCATCCGCCGTCGCGGCGCGCGAGTATCGAGTCGAGGCGGTCGCGACCGTCGATGGTCGCGATTATGCGGAGGGCTACGATGTCCTCGAGCATCGCGATCTGGAGACGCGCTACCTCTATCATCCGGCGACGATTGACCTCCGCGTCGTGGACGTTGCGATCGCGCCGAATCTGAACGTCGGCTACGTGATGGGAATCGGCGACGAGGTGCCGGCGGGCATTGCGCAGCTTGGCGCATCCGTGACGCTGCTCGGCGAGCAGGATCTCGCGCGCGGCGACCTCAGCCGCTACGACGCGATCGTCACCGGCACGCGCGCCTACGCGGTACGCGACGACCTGAAGACCTACAATCATCGGCTGCTCGACTACGTCAAGGCAGGCGGCAATCTGATCGTCCTCTACAACACGCAGGAGCTGGCGCCGGCGCAGTTCGCGCCGTTTGCCGGAGTGCTGACGGCCAGAGCGGAGGAGGTGTCCGAGGAGGATTCGCCTGTCGACATTCTCGCGCCGGCACATCGCGTGCTCAATGTGCCGAACCGGATCACACGTGCCGACTTCGATGGTTGGGTCGAGCAGCGTGGATCGAAGTTCTGGTCGGAGTGGGACCGTGCCTACACGCCGATTATCGCGACGCACGACATCGGTCAGTCGTGGCAGGCGGGCGGTTGGCTGGTCGCGGATTACGGCAAGGGGCACTACACGTACTTCGCGTACGCATTTCATCGTCAGTTGCCGTACGGCGTGCCGGGCGCGTATCGAATCCTGGCGAATCTGCTGTCTCTCGGACGGGGCTAGGGGCTGGGGGCTAGCTGTCTCGGGACTTACTTCAAGGAAAAGGCCGGCGCGCATCGCACGCCGGCCTTCAGCGAGCCCTAGCCGCGAGCCCCTGGCCCCGTCTGCCTACTGGAACGTATACCGGAAGCTGAGCATCATCACGTACACGTCGTTGATCCCGGCCGCGGTCTGCAACGGGGAGGTAATCAGGTTCCCGTTCAGCAACTGCATCCGGTACGACAGTCGCCCCTGGGCGTCGGGTCCAGGGTTCGTGAGGATCTGCGCGTTGACGAGCCGCTGCCCGACGCCCCAGTTGTGGTTCAGCAGGTTGCCGAAGTTCGTGATGTCGAGACGGATCTGTCCGGAGTGGCGCTTTCCGCTGATCGACTTGAAGACGTCCTGGGTGAGGCTCAGGTCGATGCGGTTCACCATCGGATAGAACAGCCCATCGCGCTCGGCGTACTGGCCGCGGTGCTCGCGCAGGTACGGATCGTTCTGGATGTACTGCTCGAACGCCGCCGCCTGCTCGGCCGCGGTGTAGGTGCGGCCGCCGGCGGTGAACGTGGCGAAGTTCATCTCGGAGATGTCGCGGGGGATGTAGATCAGATCGTTGCCGCTGACCGTGTCGCCGTTGGCGTCGCCCGAGAACACATAGCTCGCATTCGCGGTGTTGATCACCGGGTTCGGGATGTTCTGGTGCGCGTCGTAGAACGCCGAGATCGTTGTCGCGCCCCAGCCGAAGTACTGGTGCGAGTAGGTCGCAGCCAGGAAGAAGCGCTTGCCCGGCGAGTTGGACGAAATCGCCAGCGGCGGGTTGTTCGGATCGAACACGATCGGGTTGGCCGATCCCCACGAGCTGCCGGCCGTGGACGAGGGCTCGACGAGGCTGCGCGAGACGCCGTAGTTGAAGCCGCCCTTGAACATCAAGCCGTGGGTCATGTTCTTGGTCACTGCACCGGAGAGGTTCCACGATCGGTTCTGACTCTGGTTCTTGATCACGTACGCCGCGGTGATGTTCTTGCCCGGCAGGTTATTGAGCTTCGAGACGCACGGCCCGTTCTCGGCGCCGAGCGTCGACACGCACGCCTGATAGGGAGTGCCGGGCACGACCGCCCAGCGGGGCCGGTTGTCGACGCCTGTGTACGCCGAGTTGGCCGCGGGCAGGTTGGCGTTGATGTAGACCGGCGCGTTGAGATCGCGGTTGTAGAGATAGTCGAGCGTACCGACCAGCCCCCACGGCAGCCGGCGATCGACGCCGATGTTGGTCCGCCACGTCTGCGGGAAGCGGAAGCCCTGATCGGTCACGTCCAGCTCGTAGCTGGCGGCGGTGCCGCCGGTCGCTGCCGGCTTGTACTTGTCCGGGCTCGGGTTGAACGGGAACGACGTGACCGGGGCGAGGGTGTCGAGAAAGCCGTACAACACGCCGGTGTTGCCGATCTGGTTCGAGATCCAGACGTAGGGCGGCTTGCCGCTGAACACCCCGGTGCCGCCGCGGACCTGGGTTTTCTGATCACTGGTGGCGTCGTAGTTGAAGCCGACGCGCGGCGACCAGTAGGCGGTCGTTTCGGGTAGCGCGCCGCTGTTGTACTGTACCGGCGATCCGTTCTGATCGCGGAACGTGAGCGTGTCGGCGACCGGATTGTCGAACGCGGTGTTGCCGAAGCGCGGAACGTCGACGCGCAGGCCGGCGGTCACCGTGAGGTTGCTGCGCGGCCGCCATTCGTCCTGCACATAGCCACCGCCATAGACGACGTCCAGCGGCTGCATCGGCGGCGTCGTCTGCCCCGGCTGCAGGAGGTACTTCACCTGGAAGCGGCTCGGCGCCGCGGCGACGGTCCGATTCGGGTTCGCCAGGAAGCCGTTCGCGTCGGCGTAGAAATCGGCGAGCGTGTTGTAGGAGTAGGCGCTCTGGATGCCGAAGTAGAACGAGTTGTCCGAGTGGAATTTCTCGATGTTGCCGCCAAAGGTAATCGAGTGCTTGTTGGCGAACTTGGTGACGCTGTCCTGCGCCTGGAATGTGTTGTAGCGGAGCAGGTTGAATGGCGTGAACGGCTCGTTGCCGAACGAGGTGTACGCGCTGCCGTCGCCGGCGCCGATCACGACGAACGGAAACAGCGGCACCTGGCCCTTGTCGCCGCGGCTCTCGTCCTGGTGCGTGAAGCCGACCAGCAGGTTGTTGGTCATGCTTCCGAACACCGAGTTCCACTCGCCGACGCCCGACTTCAGGTTCTCGAGGATCTGATAGTTCGAATTGGCGAAGGTGAGGAACTGCGTCGTGCCGGTCTGCCGGGTGGTGCCGAGCGACGACGAACCGGATTGATTGACGTCGGTGCTCGAGTCGAGCTGGTTGTAGCGGAAGGTGACCTTGTTCGCGCTGTTGACGTTGTAGTCGCCCTTGACCAACCACGGCTTGCCGGGCGTGAGCCGCGAGATGTTGTCGAACGCGCCGGTGTCGTAGTGGAAGTTCGACGACAGAAAGCTGCTGAGCCCGCTCAAATCGGACGCCGCCACGCGCGTGGTGTTGCCGCCGACCGGCGCGCCGCCGGGATTCGACTGGAACGTCGTCAGCGGCCGGGTATCGTCCTGCTTCTCGTAGTAGCCGAACGCGAACAGCTTGTTCTTCACGATCGGCCCGCCGGCCCACACGCCGGTCGTGTAGGTCGTGAACGTCCCCGGGTTGAAGGTCTGTGCGGCGGCTTCGGTGCCGACGTACGACTCGTTGCGCATCCGGCGGTAGACCGAGGCGGTGATGCTGTTGGTGCCGCTCCGCGTCACGGTATTCACGCCGGCGCCGACGAAGTTGCCCTGCCGCACGTCGTACGGCGCGACGTTCACCTGCACCTGCTCGATCGCCTCGAGCGAGATCGGCGCGACGCCGGTGCGATCGCCGATCCCGCCGGTGGTGACGCCGAGGCCGAACGAGTTGTTGAAGTACGAGCCATCGACCGTGACGTTGTTGGCGCGGTTGTCCTGTCCGGCGAAGCTGCCCGAACCGTTGTACTGCGGCGTCAGACGGGTGATGTCGGTGATGCGGCCCGAGATCGTCGGCAGCGTCGCGAGATCCTCGCGCATCACCGCGGTCGCTGCACCGGTGTGCGACGTACTGAACACCGGATCGCTCGCGCCGACGACGGTGATCGTCTCGGCGATGGTGGCGATCTTCAGGGTGAACTCGAGATCCTGCGCGACGCCGAGCGACAGCGTGAGGTTGTTCTTCACCTCGGTGGTAAACCCGCTCAACTGGGCGGTGACCGTGTAGGGCCCGCCGACCCGCATGCCGGGAATCGTGAAGCGGCCGTCTCCCTGCGTGATGGCTTCGTACGAGGTGCCCGATGGCTGATGGACGGCTGTGACGCTGGCGCCCGGGATGACGCCGCCCGAGTCGTCCTTGACGAGGCCGGTAATCGACGCGGTCGTGACCCCCTGCGCGAAGGCGGTCGCCGACGCGGCGAGCGTGGTGCACAACACGAGTACCACGACGTGCTTCATACGATGAGCTCCTGGGAATTTGGCCGGTTGACGGCGCCTATTTTACAGCCGTACAGAAGAAAGCCGGCGCGTTTTGGGCGCCGGCTCGATCTACTCCAAAAGTTACAGGACGTCGCGGCCGGCGCACCGCTTTGGCGCGCCGACCGTCACGTCGTCCACATCCGGAATTCCAAATCGCTGATTCTCAGAATCGCACCCGCAGCCCCCACTGCATCTGCCAGCGTGACCGCAGATCGTCTCGCGTGAACGTGCCCGGCACGCCCCAATTGACGCCCTGATTCACGAACGTCGCGCCGGTAATCGTGTTCAGGTTGTAAGTGAGCTTGCCGTCGGCCGTCGGCGTACCGAAGCCGATGATCGCCGGGCCGCCGAAGTTGGGATAGTAGACCCAGCCCCATTCGCTGTTCAGCAGGTTGAGGAAGTTCTGCACGTCGATTGTCGCTTCGACCTTGGTTTTTCCGCCGGTCGGGATGTTGACCGCGTAGCGGACGTTCATGGTATTGACCCACGGCGCGCGGCCGGCGTTGCGCGGCATGATTTGGCCGCGGTACTGCGACGCGGCCGGATCGGCGCTGAGGAACGCGTCGAGCTGCTCCCACGTGCCATTGATCACGTTCACCTGATCGCGCGTCGCCGGCACGAAGATCAGATCGTTGGCCGGGCGCGTGTCGCCGTTGGCGTCGCCGTTGAAGATGACCGCGTAGGGGCGGCCATTCTGGCCGTTGTAGTACACCGACGCGATGCTGGTCAGGCCCCGGAACAGCGGAATCGTCTTCGCGGCGCTGATCGTCACGCGGTTCCTCACGTCGAAGTCCGACGTCGCGAGCGGCGGGTTGTTGACGTCGCCGCCGATGTAGGTGCCCGCCCAGTTCGACAGCGCGACGCTCGAGGTGCCGTCCATGATCGACTTGGCGCGGCCGTACAGATAGGAGCCGCTGACCTGGAAGCCGTTCTTGAACGGCCGGCTCACGCCATAGCTGACGCTCCACGATCCACCCTGATCCGTGTTGGTCAGCAGAACCGCGTCGTTCACCGAGGGAAGGACGCGCGCGTAGGTCGGACGGCCGTCGCTGCGCGTTCCGACCTGACGGTAGTTGAGGTTCTGGTACTTGATCTCTTTGAGATTCGTGCCGAACACGACTTCAGCGGTGCCGATCAAGCCAAACAATCCGGTGTCGTGATCGTAGGCGATGTTGCCGCGGACGACCGTCGGGTACTGATAGTCGGGATCGATGAAGTTGATCGTCTGGTTGCCGGCGGTGCCGAGCGACGTCGGCTGGTTGTTGGGGTCGGCCACGAACGGGATGCGGTTCGCCGCGTTGAACGGTACGGCGAGCGCCGTGAAGTCCACGCCGGTGTTGCTGTACTGGTTCGACAGCCAGACATACGGCGTGCGCCCGGCGAAGATGCCGGTGCCGCCGCGCAGCTGCGAGCGCTTCGCGCCGCCGTTGCTCAGGTCCCAGTTGAAGCCGGCGCGCGGCGAGTACATCTTTGGCGCCGGCGCGATGTCCGTCCGATAGCCGTAGGTGGCCTGCGCGAGCGGGTTCGCATGCGGCACGTCGGGGAATTGCGGGATGTCGAAGCGCATCCCATAGGTGAGTGTGAAGTTCGGCGCCGCGCGCCACTGATCGCCGGCATAGAAGCCGAACTGGTGCACGGCGAACTCGGCCGGCAGGGTCGGATTCGACGGGTCGTTCGAGAAGTTGTGGTTGAACGAGCCGGCGATGCCCGCCTCGAAGTTCGCGACGCTGCTGAAGCGGTATTGCCCCCAGAAGTTCTGCACGAACACGTTGAGGAACTTGAACAGCTCGTTGTGCGTGCCGATCGTGATCGTGTGCTTGCCGCGCAGCATCGTGTAGTCGTCGGTGAGCTCGACGATGTCCTGATTGAGGCGGTTGGCCTGCGACGAGAGCTCCGAGCCGAGGCGCACGTTGCTGCCGTCGGCGAGATCGACCTGGATGTGCGGGAACGGCGTGCCCGGATCGCGGAAGTTGCGCTCGCGCTGGTAGGTGATGCGCGCCTCGTTGAAGGCGTTCGCCCAGGTGCTGTTCAGCTGTCCCACCGTGGAGGTGAGCTTGTCGTCGATCGCGTAGAAGTTGCCGGGCGTGATGTAGATGATGTTCGATGGCGTGGTGCCCGACTGATCCGCGAGGCCGTGCACATAGTTGTTGCGGATCACCAGCTGATTCTTCGGCGAGAGGTTGAAGTCGGCGCGGACGAAGATCTTGTCGCTGTTGCCACGCTTGCTGAACTCGTCGAGGCCGCCGGCGTCGTAGCCGTACTGCTGCTCGGCGATGTTGAGCACTTGCTGAACTTCCGCGGTATGCCCGAACGGTTGCCCGGTCGTGCCGCTGGCCGAGAACCCGTTCGGCGTCGTCTTCCGGCCGAGATCGAGGTTGCCGAAGTAGAACGCCTTGTTCTCGACGATTGGGCCGCCGAGGCTGAATCCGCCCTGCTGATCCTTGAAGCGCCCGACGGACGTCGTCACCGTCTTGTCGGTGAGCGAGCCGATCTTGCCGACGAGCCCTTCGTTGCGTCCGAACCAGTAGGCCGTGCCGGAGACGTTGTTGCTGCCGCTGCGGGTGACCGCGTTGATGCTGCCGCCGGAGAATCCACCCTGGCGGACGTCGTAGGACGCGACGACCAGCTGCAGGTCGGCGAGCGCGTCGAGGCTGATCGGCTGCGTGCCGGTCTGGCCGCCCGGTGTTCCCGACGCGGCAAGACCAAACAGGTCGTTGTTCACCGCGCCGTCGATCTGGATGTTGTTGTAGCGGTTGTTGCGCCCCGCGACGCTCAGAAACGAGTCGCCGCCGTTCGAGTTCTGCTCGTTGAAGTGGGGCGAGGTGCGGGCGAAATCGGTCAGGCTGCGCGAGATTGTCGGCAGCGATTCGAGCGTTTCCTGGTGGACGTTCGACGCAGTGCCGGCGCGCGTCTCGCTGAAGGTCGACTGGCCGACGACGGTGACCGTCTCGGACAAGGTCGCGATCGGCAGTCTGAAGTCGAGCGCCTTGTCTTCGCCGAGCCCGACGGTGACGTTCGACTGCGTCTGATCCTTGAAACCGCTGAGCATCGCCGTGACTGTATAGGGACCGCCAACGCGGACGTTCGGCACGATGAACCGGCCGTCGGCGCCGCTCACCGTTTCGTACTTGGTTCCAGTCGGCTCGTGGACGGCAACGACGGTGACGCCGGGCAGCGCGCCGCCCTGCTGGTCAGCGACGATGCCGCTCACGGTGCCGGTCGTAAGGTTCTGGGCTGAAGCCGGATGCACGGCGAGCACGAGCACCAGCACCGCGCCGATCGCGCACGCGAGCCGCGATCTGTGTACGTGGGTCATTGCGAAAAAAACCTCTCCTGCTGGACGGGTTGGAATGAGAACAGGCCTTAAATTCTAGTGTGGGCTTGTAACGCGGGAGAGACGAAAAAGGCCGTCAGAACGCCTGACGGCCTCTCTTCGATCCAATATGCCGTTCGCACTGGCGCGCGACGGCGGCGTCGTGATTTAGCTGACGCCGGCCGCCTTCTGCTTGCGGAGTTCCTGGGCCTTATCGCGCAGCCGGTCAGCTTCCTTGATCAGCGCCTGCTGCTTGGCGGTGTCCTTCTCCATGTTCGCCTGCAGCCGGAGCAGGAGGTTCTTGTAGACGAGCGCCTCGGTGTAATCCGGTTTGATCTGCAGCGCATGGTCGACTGCCTCGACGCCCTTGCCGACGAAGTCGCGCTTCTCGGATTCCTTCAGCTTGAAGTCGCGATAGGCCTCATCCCAGTAGTAGGTGGCGATGGTGTAGAACGCCTCCGGGTTGTTGGGCTCCTTCTGCGCGCGCTCCTCGAGCGCCTCGATGGTCTTGTCGAAGCGGCCCTGGCGGTTGTAGTAGCCGGCGAGCGTCATGTAGACGGCAGGGTCGCTCGGCTTCGCCTGCTTCGCGTTCTGCAGCATCTTCTCGGCCTCGTCGTACGCGCCGGCGTCCTCGTAGATTTTCGCGAGCGCGAAGTAGTTCGCCGGCTCGCCTGGCTCGAGCTGAATCATGCGCTGCACGACGGGCTCCGCCTTCGCGGGGTCGTTCAGCTTGTCGGGGCCGTAGGAGGCGAC
>DATFWL010000213.1:0-5136 GCA_035259385.1 Vicinamibacterales bacterium
CTACGAGACAGGCAGGAGTTCAAGGATCACGAGTTTGTCGCCAAGCAAATCGTGAACATCTGGTACTTCTCCCAGTTCAAAGCCGACGAGAGCCCGAATTTCCTCGATGGGGGCTTCTACGAGGAGGGTCTCGTCTGGAGCCTGATCAAGGCCCACCCGATCGGCTTCTCGCATCAGCCACACGGCTATTGGACGAAGCAGCCTGAATCGTGATTGACCAAACCGGCGCTGCAAGGAGATGGCTATGGCCCACAAATACGACATCATCATCGTCGGTTCCGGCGTCGCGGGCGCTCTGTGCGCGTGGAAACTCAGCCAATACGGCCGCCATAAGATCCTGATCCTCGAAGCGGGCGACAACGGAATCACGCACGGACAACGGATCGAGTTCCATCACCGGATGGACGAGCAAGGTAATCGTGGCGATATGTATGCGCCGTACATGGACCTGGAAAGCCGACTCTTCGCGCCCGTCGCAGAAAAGGCCCAACGGGAGCTTACCGACCAGAAGAATGATCCGAAGAACTACTACGAGTATACGAACGCCAGCCGGGATGCCTTCAAGGCGGGTTACAACCGAATGGTGGGCGGAAGCACCTGGTCCTGGCGCGGGAATACTCCGCGATTCATCCCAAGCGATTTCAAACTCAAGAGCAACTTCGGGCGCGGCCGCGATTGGCCGATCGACTATCACGAGCTGGAGCCGTGGTACTGCCAGGCCGAAGAGGAACTCGGCGTTTCTGGGAACCACGAGGAGTGGGACGGACTGCATGGCGGATATCGGAGCCGACCATTTCCCATGCGTGGAATTCCGCTTGGATATGCAGATCAGCAGGTCAAGAAGCGCATCGAGGGGAAGACGGTGCGCGGCACGGAAATCCGGGTCGTCACCACGCCGCAGGCTCGAAACTCGGCCGACTACGACGGTCGGCCTGCCTGCGAGGGCCACTCCAACTGTATCCCCCTGTGTCCAATCCAAGCCAAGTATGACGCGACGGTGCATCTGCGGCGGATGGTCTCGGATCCGCGTGTACAGCTCAAAAAAGCGGCGGTCGTGACCCGTCTCGAGAGAGGAAAAGACGGCGAAGTGAGTGAGGTGTACTACAAGGACTGGCGATCCGCCGACCCACAGAAGGAACATTCGGTCAGCGGCAGTGTCGTGGTGCTCGCGGCGCACGCCATCGAGACACCGAAGATCCTGCTGATGTCAAAGAACCTCGCCAATCGCAGTGGGCAGGTGGGGCGCAACCTAATGGACCATGTGCAGTTCGAGGTAACGGCGTTCTTCCCAGAACCTCTGTACCCGTTCCGCGGTCCGCAAAGTATCTCGAGCATCGAGGCATTCCGGGATGGCGCGTTCCGCAAGACGCGCAGCGCTTTTCGCATGACCATCGGTAACGACGGCTGGGGCCGCACCGGCTCTCCCGCCACGGTCATCGATAACTTGTTGAAGACGGGCCAATACGGTTCAGCACTGCCCGGCGCAATCGCCGACCAGATTCCAAAGATGCTGCGCTTGAGTTTCTCGACCGAGATGCTTGCGGAGTCTAGCAACCGAATCGAGCTGTCGACGAACAAGGACGCTCTCGGGATTCCCCGTCCGCTCTTCACGTTCGATGTCGGCGACTACACGCGAGTGGCGTTGCGCGAAGGCTTCGAAACGGCGAAGGATCTGTTCGGTGTCATGGGCGCGACAGTCATGGGCGAGCAGACGATGCCCGACGGAAAGTGGAATACCGCCGCCCACATCATGGGAACGTGCGTCATGGGGGACGACCCCGCGAGCTCGGTGGTCAATCGATGGGGTCGTGCGCACGATGTGCCAAACCTCTGGATCGTCGGGTCGAGCGTGTTCGCGACGAGCGCAACGGCCAACCCGACCTTGACTCTGGCCGCATTGTCCCTGCGTACGGCGGCAGCGATCAACCGAGAGATGGTCTAGGAGGTGACAGACAGCCGGGTGAAGTACGGCGCGTGAAGTCACGGTGTGACGGCTGGGGTTCTGCAGAGCGTGAACGGGGGAAGTGGCTATGTTCGAGAATCCTGCCAAAACGCAAAGACGAGAAGGTGACGCCATGAGCCGAGAGTGGCGTCGACGGAGGGAGTAATGGCCAAAGCGGTTGAACAGCTCCAGTCCGGAATGACAGTCGCCCATGCATGGCTCGGGGCCCAGGCAAACGGCAGCCGCATGAGTGTGCGTCAAGCCTGCCACGACGGCGACACGGTCAGCGTCGATCCCGCCGGAAACATCGGGGTTCGGCTGCTCGGTGTCGATGCGCCGGAGGTCAGCTTCACCTTGCCGAATCAGCCCAACACCTTCACGTCTATCAAATCCGCTGGGTGGACGGCGTTCCTCACCGATCCGTTCGCGGCGACCCTCCCACCCTTCGTTCCGGCGTTGCCCCCGGCTCTCGTGGCGGATCTCAAGGCGCGACTCGGTCCCAACTGCGCAGCCAACCATGCGGCGCATGCGCTCGCCGCCACCCGGGAGCTCGAGAAGCTGGCTGAGGCAGACCGCACCGGCGCCGCCGAGACGCTCGAGACCTTCAAGTTCTTCCTGGCGTTCGCGTACGACGTGATCGACCGCTATGGCCGCTTTCTCGGGTATCTCAACCACGATTTGCCATCACCACCCCGCCCACGGCCCTACAACGAGCGCCTTCTCATCGGCGGGCTCGTGACCCCATATTTCATCTGGCCCAACATCGACCCATTTCGCAAGCAGCCGAGCCTGGACAAGGCCGTCCCACGCCCGGGTGCGCCGATCAACGACGCGAACCTCGATCGAGCTCGGAAGGCTGTGCGCGATGCACGAACAAATCACCTGGGCGTCTTCAGCGCAGCTGATCCGCTGAAGCTGCTGCCCTTCGAACTTCGCTATCTCGCCCGGACGTTCAGCGATCCCGGCGGTCACGGCGGTCAGCGAGTCCGTGGCGGCCCTGACCGGTGGGTCATCGACCTTGCGGCGGCAGACAACAAACTCCTGCCGCCAACGACGTACACAGCCGTCGCGAACCTTGAGGACCGTTTGTTCGTCCCGTCGGAGTTCATTCCCTTGTTCGTCGACAAAGGTTGGAAGAAGGCCTGACGCTTCGGTCAACCTCGGAAATCGCCCGTGCGTAACGGCCCGCGCATTATGCGCGGGCCGTCTCTTTCGTGTCACTTAGAGTGTCACCGGGCAGCCGCACCAGCGCGCGATTCCCCGCACTCTGGCGCACCTGCGCGGAGCAACTCTCGAGGGGCAGAGCGCCCGAAAATGAATGCAGCGCCGGTCAAATGCGCCGAGAACCTCTAATCCGAGGGTCGCAGGTTCGACTCCTGCCAGGCGCACCAGCAAATCAATCACTTGTAGAACACCTAGAACGCGTAATCACAATCGTGGGAAACTGGGTCAAGAGGGGATCTTGATTCTGTAGCTCGAGTTCATTGGAGAAATACATATGCGCGCATTTTGTGTGGATATGGAGGTGCACGATGGCTCAGCTCAGGGATAATTCAGTTCTCGGTTTCACCGCCGCAGTCGTCATAGGCGCCGTCGCCGTCGTCGTCGCTCTCGTGATTGTGTCCGTACTATCGGTCGCACTACATATGACAATCGCGTGGCTGTGGAGTTCGCACATTATGGCGTTCGCAGCGGGTTATGTTGTCTGTCTCTTGTGGCACGACCAAATTCTCTTGTGGCACGACAAAATTCGCAAAGCCCTGTCTCGATAGAAGCTGAGAGGCGCACGACGCCGAAGGTCGCCCCGTCCGGCGCAATCACGAATGCGGGTGAAGCGTTGGCGGCAGGTCACTCAGCGTAATAAGCGCGCCATCACGATGCCTCCGTCGCCGGGTCGAGGCCGGAGCGCGCTATTCGATCACGTGATCTGCACGGAATAGCACCGACTGCGGAATCGTGAGTCCGAGGGCCTTCGCTGTCTTCAGATTGACGACGAGCTCGAACTTGGTGGGCCGCTCGATGGGAAGATCTGAAGGCCGGGCGCCCTTGAGAACGCGATCGACGTAGCTTGCGGCCCGGCGATAGAGCTCAGGAAAGCTCGGCCCGTAGCTCAAGAGCCCTCCCGCCTCCGCGTAGTCTCGCAGCGCCAGAATCGACGGCACTCGGTTGTTGAGCGCGAACTCGGCGATGAGCTGCCGGTACGGCGCGATGATCGTATCCAGGATGACCAGCAGCGCGCCCGGCCGACGCCGCGTCATCTCCGAAAAGGCGTTCAGAAGATCCTGGGCCTGTTTGATATCGAAGAGCTGCAGGGCCACTCCCAGAGAACGCGCTGCCGCCTGGATCTCCCTCCATTCGGGCGTGGTCGCTGGATTGTCGTGATTGGACAGAACGGCGATCCGTGACGCGCCTGGCGACACTTCCCTCAGGAGCTGCAGGCGCTTTCCGCCTGTCTCCGGATGACTCAGGGTCAGGCCGGTCACGTTTCCACCGGGGCGGGCCAGGCTGGCCACGAGTCCTGTGGCCACCGGATCGACGGCGGCGATCATGACGATGGGAACGGTTTTGGTGGCTTGCTTGGCGGCCTGCACCGCCTGAAAACCCGACACCACGATCACGTCGACGTTGAGGCCGACGAGCTCGGCCGCGAGATCGGGCAGCAGCTCAAGATTGCCGGCCGCGGCACGATACTGGACGCTGACGTTCTTGCCGTCGATATAACCGAGCTCCCGCAGGCCTTCGAGGAAGGCGACGCGGTCGGCGGTTGGCTTCTCGGCGAGCGGGACGGTCAGAAGATAGCCGACGCGCGGGACCTTCGCTTGGGCGAATGCGAAGCGTGGTGCGAGAGCAAGGAAGATGATGCCGGCCACGACCGTCCGGCGGTTCACCAGGTCAGTTCGCCACACCCTGAGGTGCTGGTCAATCCCACCCGTCACATGCGCGAGGGCATCCCGCACACCGGCTGCTATGCTGTGGCGATGGCAGCCACTCACCCGGCCGCGGCAGTCTCGTCACGCGCGGTCACGCCCGCCGTCGCCACGACGTTCACCGTCATCCTGTCGCTGAGCTTCTGCCACGCGCTCAACGACATGATGCAGTCGCTGGTGCCCGCGCTCTACCCCATCCTCAAGAGCTCCTACGGCCTGAGCTTCAGCCAGGTCGGCCTGATCACCCTGGCATCCCAGTTCACGGCC
>DATFWL010000214.1:0-4176 GCA_035259385.1 Vicinamibacterales bacterium
TCCGCGGGCACGGGCCACGTCACGCCGGCCGCCGTCGCCCGCTGCAAGTAGGTCGTCACCGTCCCCAGGCCGATCGCACACGCCTGCGCAATCGCCCGGTGGCTGAGACCAGCGTCGTAGTGAAGTCGAAGAACGTCGCGAAGCTTGCGCATCGGTAGCCTTGAGGCTGCCATCCTGGGGTCCTTCCTCCGTCGGGAAAACCTCAGGATCCCTCAGCTGCCGATGAGCGTTCAGCATGCCCGGAACCGGCGTTCACGATGTCCGGAATCGATGTTCACCATCCGTCGGAATCGGTGTTCACAATCGATCGGAATAGGCGTTCATCATGGGCCGGAACGCGCAACGAAACGCTGCGTGCACAGATGCCCGGCGGAACCGCGGCCATACCACGCGGCGTGGGCCTCGCACTGCTGATGCACGAGGGACTCACGACGTGGCTGCATGCTGTGCGTCCGTGCCTCAGTCCGTCACCGCCAGACATCACGCACGTGGCCACGCGCGCCATCGCGCCGGTTGATGCCTCTGCATCGCGCGTGATGATGCGCCCACCCCCAGCCGACATGATTCCACCAGCGCAGCACGCGGAAGCGGCCCGGCTGATCGTGAGCCTGGTGCTCTCCGCGCGCCCTGTGCCTCGTCATCCGTCCCACCTTGCCTCTGGAGCGATCCGATGATGCTGAGTGAGTCTCACCAGAAGGTCACTGCCGCGCACCTTGGACGCGACGCGTATTTGTACGTCCGGCAGTCCACCATTCGACAGGTTTTTGAAAACACCGAAAGTACGACGCGTCAGTACGCGCTGCGCGACCGCGCGGTCGCGCTGGGGTGGCCCGTCGAACGCGTGCATGTGATTGACACCGACTTGGGCCAGTCGGGCGCGACCGCCGATCGGGAAGGGTTTCAGCGGCTGGTCACCGAAGTCGGACTCGGGCGCGCAGGCATTGTGCTCGGACTCGAAGTCTCACGGCTTGCGCGCAATTCGACCGACTGGCATCGGCTCCTCGAGCTCTGTGCACTGGCCGACACGCTCATTCTGGACGAAGACGGCGTGTACGATCCGGCCCATTTCAATGATCGGCTGCTCCTCGGTTTGAAGGGGACGATGAGCGAAGCCGAGCTCCATGTGCTGCGGGCGCGCTTGCGTGGCGGCATCCTCAGCAAAGCCAAACGTGGCGAGCTCCGCGGTCCGATTCCCATCGGGTTTGTCTACGGCCCGGATGATGCCGTGGTCCTCGATCCGGACGCCCAGGTCCAACAGGTGATCCGGTTGTTTTTCGAAACCTATCGGCGAACCGGATCGATGCTGGCGACCGTGAAGGAATTCCACGACCAGGAAATCGCCTTCCCGCGCCGCGTGAAGCGCGGCCCGCATCTGGGCGACCTCGTGTGGGGCGAGCTCATGCACAGTCGGGCGCGGCAGCTGATTCACAATCCGCGCTACGCCGGCGCCTTCTTCTTCGGCCGGACACGGACGCGCACGGGCCCCGACGGTCACAAACGCATGACGCGCCTGCCTCGGGATCAGTGGATTCTGCTGCCAGGGATTCACTCAGGCTACATCACGTGGGATGAGTATGAAGACAATCTCCGGCGGCTCGCGGCGAATGCGCAGACACGCGGGCCCGACCGTCGGCGCAGTCCGCCGCGCGAGGGACCGGCGCTACTGCAAGGACTGGTCATCTGCGGCCGCTGCGGCGAACGGATGACGGTGCGGTACCACTGCTATCACGGCACACCAGTACCGGATTATTGGTGCGGCCGGAGCCGGATCAATCACGGGCAGCCGGGTGTGTGCCAGACGATCCACGGCGGGTCGCTCGACGATGCCATCGGGGAAGTCCTTGTCGACGCGGTGACCCCACTCGCACTCGAGGTCGCGCTCACGGTGCAGCAGGAACTGGCCGCGCGCGCCGAGGAGGCCGACCGACTGCGGCAGCAGCAGGTCGAGCGCGCTCGCTACGACGCCGATGTCGCACAGCGGCGATTCCTACGGGTCGATCCTGAGAATCGTCTCGTGGCCGACGCGCTCGAAGCCGCATGGAATGATCGTCTGCGTGCGCTCGCGGCGGCGCAGGAAACGTACGCGCACACGCGTGCCGCTGACGCGCGCGTCGTCTCTGAGGAGCAACGCGCCGAGATCTTGGCCCTCGCGACCGACTTCCCTCGGCTCTGGCGCGACCCGGCCACCTCGGCTCGTGAGAAGAAGCGGATGATGCGGTTGCTCATCGCCGATGTCACCCTCACGAAGGGTAAGACCCTGCACGCCGACATCCGCTTTACCGGCGGCGCCACGCGATCGCTCGACATCCCGCTGCCGAAGTCATGTATCGAATTGCGTACGACCGACGTCGCGATCGTCCGCGAAATCGACGACCTGCTGGACACCTACACCGATGCCGAGATCGCCGATTTGCTGAACGAGCGCGGCGTGCGCACGGCAACCATGCGTCCATTCACGCGCGTCGGCGTGATCCATTTGCGCGTTCGGTACGGCCTCAAGAATCGCCGCACGCGCATGCTGGAGGCTGGAATGCTCACACCCTCCGACGTCGCGGCACGCTACGGCGTCCAGCTGTGCACCGTGCACCTCTGGCGTCGGCGTGGACTGCTGCGCGCGCACCCCGTCAATGACAAGGGAGAATATTTGTACGAAATCCCGCCGAATTCACTCCCCGCGAAGTTTGCTCACAAGGGCGCCTTTCAAAGCGAGTCCGTCACGACCCTCTCAGCCAGCCAACGAGGTGCAGTATGAGTCCTCGCCCTTCTCTTGGGGCCGATACGGCCAGCACACCTCGACGCCGATCCCGAGATCGAGCGCGACACCGGCGAACGTCGGATTCCATTCCGTGACGACGCCATCGCGACCCCACTTGAGCGCCACCGTCTTTGGCCGATCGAACACCGTGACCAAGGGAATGCCGCCGAACGCCGCGAGATGATCGACCACGGCTCGCACAAGGGACTCGACACGCTCATCGGGCACCAGCGTGACCTCGACCCATCGCGAGTACTTCAGTCGCGACGCGAAGAAGTGCACCTTCGACTCGATGCCGTCTTGATAAGTGACCCATACCTCGCCGAAATCGTGCTGGGAAAACTCGCCCGGCAAGCCCTCGAATCGGACGAGCGGTATGACCGTCCGGACCCGAAGCGCCTGCGCCAAGGTGTACAGTGCGCTCTTCCCGCCGCCGTAGCCGGCCTGCCTGGCGCGATGCAGCAGCTCGACGGACCGTAATTCCGGATTGTCCGTCAGCGCCTGCACCAGCACGTCACGGTAGGCCTCAGCCTTCGACGGTCGGCCGACGTGCCGCCGCGCGCGCTCCGCCGTGTTATCGACGCTGGTCACGGCCTCCTCGGCCGCGATCCGTCGCGCCGTCTTCTCGGAGACGCCGCTGAGCGCCGCGACCTCGCTCCACGTGTGCTCCGCCCGGCGCAGGACCTGAATTTCGTGTCGCTTGAGCATGTCGATCATCCTTTCCCTCGTCGGAGCGCAACTCTCCGACGATCTGACCCGGTAGGGCTACCGACAGGTGGTCAGAATTTCCGGAAAAGGCCTGGTCAGAATTTTCGGAACCCGCACCGAACGTGAACGAGCCCGCCGGCCTTCAGCGCCTACTACGGACATTGGGCGGCTGATCGTTCGCGATGGCAGCGCGTGAAAGAAACAGGCGCCTACTCATTCTCAGCGCGCGCGCCCGGAGCTAACATGCGCACCGATGGGGCCGGTGAAGATCCAACGGGCCGGGCCGAATGACGCCGCCGGTATCGTCCAGGTTCTATCCACGGTCGTAAGCGAGCGGATCTTCTCGGCGATCGACGCGGCGTGGACGGTTGAACAGGAGGCGAGCTACCTTGGCTCCCTCTCGCCGCGCGAAGCGCTGTACGTGGCGCGGGATTCGACCACCAGCATCGTCGGGTTCCAGACGCTGGATTTGTGGTCCACGTTGCTGCCGTCGATGGCGCACGTCGGTCAGGTCGGCACGTTTCTGCTGCCAGGATGGCGTGGTGTGGGCATCGGTCGACAGCTGTGGGGTGCCACTGAGGCGTTCGCCCGTCAGGTCGGATACGAGAAGCTTGTGGTTCAAGTCCGCGCATCGAACGTGGGCGCGCGACGGTTCTACCGAGCGCTCGGCTTCAAGGAGTGCGGGCTGCTCACGCGCCAGGTGCGTATCGACG
>DATFWL010000215.1:0-6690 GCA_035259385.1 Vicinamibacterales bacterium
GCGGCGAGCGGCCGGCGGGATGTCGCGTTGTACACAGGAAATGACGATTCGATCGTCGTCGACCTCCTGACCACCTTTCCCCGTGGAATGCAATTCGCCGGCGGGCTGCTTGGACAGTGGGCGGTCTGGACGAAGAGAGCAGTCGAACTCCATTGCCGGTGTCGCAAGGCCGCGCGTGAAGATGTTCGGCCGTTGCCGTCGCTCGGCGCGGAGCTGATGGACGCCAACGCGGCGTTCTTCGATCCCGCCCACCAGTTCGCGGGGTGCATCGCAGGAATCCACGAAGTGCTCCGGCGGCAGGGTCTGCTCGCCGGACGGTGGTGTCTCGATCCGCACGAAGATCTCAGTCCGGGGCAGATCGAGGAAATCGATCGCGTGCTGGCCGCTTATCCGCATCTCGCGGATGACGCGTTTGTCCGCGAAAATCTGGACCGATGGCTCAAATGATGTGGCGTTTTCTGGGAAGTCTGGGTCTTGTGGCGCTCATGGTGAGCACGCAGAGCGCCCCCGCCGATCTTGTGCTGCTCGACGGAGAGATCTCGACGGTCAATGCGCGTTTCGGTCAGCCACCGCGCTTGCCGTCCGCGACGGGCGATTCGTGGCGGTGGGATCGAACGAAGACGTGCGTCCGTTGATCGGCCGCGGCACGCGGGTTATCGAGGGCGGCGGACGCACCGTGCTGCCCGGCCTGATCGACACGCACGTCCATGCACTCGACGTCGCCGCCGCGGAAACCGCGCAGCCGTCCCAAAACCTGCCGTCGATCGCTGCGCTGCAAGCCTGGATCCGCAACACCGTCCGCTCCAACCGGTCGACCGGCTCCGCGCGCTCGGGGCAGTCGGTGATGTGGATCTGGACGCCGCGCATCTGTCCGACACGCCTGCGTGAACGTCGGTTTCCGACGAGACAGGAACTTGACGCGGCTGCGCCAGATCGTCCCGTGGCCGTCGACGGCGCGTACGCCTATGTCCTCAACACGGCCGCGCTGCCGGCATCTCGCGCGACTCCGCGGATCCGGCGGGCGGCGCCATCGTGAAGGATGCCGCGGGCGAGCCCACCGGTCTCCTCAGAAACGTCGGCAACCTGCTGGCGCGCTTCAGGCCGCAATCCGACCGCTTCTCTCTCGACACGCTCGAGCGCGTCCATCGCGCGTATCTGGCTGCCGGCCTCACGAGCATCATCGAACGAGGAGCCTCGCTCGACGGCTACCGATCGTACGAAGCGTTGCGGCCGGATCGTCTTCGAGCGCCGCTGATGTGCAAAGCCGTCGCGTCATGAACAAGCTCTTGTGACCTGTGATGGCGAGATTCTGTCCCTGTGCGCCGCGCTGCATCGACCGTCACGGGCACGGTCCTGATTTTGGCGAACGACAGCTCCTGGTCTGCTACACTTCGGCGCCGGGCCGATGTCGTAGGCGTGCAGTCATGGCGTCGCCCACCCGTCATCCTCCATCTCGAGCAGATCGACGGCCTGCGCGCGGGCGAAACGTTTGTCGGATGCGACCGGAACCGGGGTTGGCGAAGGTCGCTTCGATGCGAGAATCCTTGGCGCCCGACGCTATCCGGCACCGGAATCCGACGGTAGCGGTGGAAGCGGTGGGCAATCCTCAGAGGACCGCGATATGTCGTACGGCCCGGCAATCACACTCGAGACCGCCAAGAAGGCGGCGGCCGCCGCGATGGCGGAAGTGCGCAGGAACGGCTGGACAATGGCGGTGGCTGTCGTGGACACCGCGGGCGATCTCGTGTACTTCGAGAAGATGGACGACACGCAGGCGGCGAGCGTCCTCGTCTGCCAGGACAAGGCGCGATCGGCGGCGCGTTTCAAGCGTCCGACGAAGGCGTTCCAGGACATGCTGACGTCGGGCGGAGAGGGCCTGCGCGTGCTGCGGATCAAGGGAGCAGTGCCCGTGGAAGGTGGCTTGCCGATCACGATTGAGGGCAAGATCGTCGGCGCGATCGGATTGTCAGGCGGCACGAGCGCACAGGACGGTCAATGCGCCAAGGCGGGCGTCGATGCGGTCGGTTAACGGAACAAAGACTCGCGAGCGTCAGCGCGGCCGCACGGAGGACCGTTGTCTTGCGCCGCCGGGCCGTCAACGACAGGGCCACGAGGAAGGACAACTCGTGCGACGTGCGTCAGCGCCAGTAATGTCAAGGACGCCGCCAATCCGGTGGCCCCGTGAGGACGACACCACGTCATGATTCGTGAGGACACTCTCCGGAGATTCCCCGAACTGTTCGGCACGCGAACGATCAACGGCCGGACCGTCAACGTCGAAGAGACGATTGCCACGCTTGCGCGGCAGCTGGGTCCTGATATCGCTGCCGCCCTCAGCGCGCGAGGAGCGCTCCTCCAATCCACCGCCGCGGTTCGCGACAAATATGCGTGGCCGAACTGGGACGACACATTCGAGGATCCCGTTTCAGGGCAATTCCGATCGTTCCGGCAGATCGTTCAAGGGTTGGTTGACAACTTCCTCGGCCGCGAGAGCGAATGGCGGTGGCGGCTCAATGACGAAGTGCCCATTCCCAGCGACGCTCACCCTTCGTTGAACGCGGGCCTCGAGCTGACCGGCCCGTGGCACCCGCCCGACATGGCGTTCAACGCACTGAATAGCGCGGCGCCGATGAATATGCCGGACTTCGAAGACGCGTCGCCGGCCCACTTCCGGCCCGACGGGACGTCCGAGCGCGAGCCGGTCGGCGTGTTTGCCGCGTTGCAGAATGCGAAAGACATCTTCGAGGGACGCTGGACCGATCGTGCGTATGAGGTGACGAAGAAGAATCAACGGCGAACGTACACGATCAAGCGACCGCCCGATCAGTGGCCGACGCGATTTGCCCGGCCTCCGGGGATTCATGTGCGGTTCGATCAGATCACTGTGGCCGGCGAACCCGTGCCTGGCGTCATCGCGGTTGCGGTGCTGTGGACGCTCAACAACTACGAGGCGCTCGCGCGCGCCGGAACCGGCGTCTACTTTTACATTCCGAAGATTCAAACGCCCCATGAAGCGCTCATCATCGAGAAGCTTCTGTCGCGGCTGGAGGGCCTGGTCGGAGTCGAGCCGGGTACCTTCAAGATCAAAGTCCTGTATGAGGAGGGGAATGCCGGGCGGTTTCTTCCGGCAATCGCCTGGGTCTTGCGGCGCCGGCTGCTCGGGACGAATGTCGGGCGCTGGGATTATCTGGGCAGCCTGATTGAAATGTGGAAAGACGACCCCGAGGGTGTCTTTCCGGATCCGCAGTCGATCAACATGGCGGCGCCGAACATGATCGCCTACCAGCGGTATAACGCGCTCGTCATGCTGATGGCCGGCATGAAGGCTGGCGAACTGAGCCACGGCGCGCCGATTGGCGGGATGGCGGCGGTCATGATCTATCCGGCGGCGGATCCGTACGGCCGCTCGAAATACAATCCGCTCGCGTTGCGCGCGATGGTCATCGACAAGCTGCGCGAACGCCTGCTCGGACTGATCTTCGTCTCCGAGCAGCCGCTGGCTGGCGATCAACACCCGACCCTCGACGACATCCTGACGAACCGCGTGAAGGGTCGCCTGTACGATGCCTATCGGCAAAGCTGGGTGGCGAGTCCGGAGCCGGACTACGTCGCGGCGGGCAACGCGCCACTGCGCGCTTCCGTCGCTGATCTCCAGACCATCGTCAACGCACCGCGAGCGACGGTCGACGTGAAGGGCAGAGCCGTGCCGACCGTCCCGAGCGGTCTCGTCGACGCCGAGCGGCACGTCCTGCAGTCGCGCGGCTTGTTGAACGCGCAAGGTCAGATTACGCCGTGGGTGATTCTCAGAGAGGCGCTCGACACACCGGAGAAGCTCCTCACGTCCGAGCTCTGGAACAACATCTATGGTGTGCCGGCGGGCGAGATCACGATCGAGCGCATTCAACATGCGTTTTACATGGCCGCCAACTACGGCTTCCAAATCCTCAACGGGAATTTCGCCGCCGCGATCGACGATTACGAGCTGTCGCTGCGCTTCATGAACGATCTCGCGACATATCGTATCGACGTGTCCTGGTTGTGGAGCCTTCTTCATCACGAGGCGGTCGTGACCAAGGGCGGGTACCTCAACGGACCCGCGCGCACCGAGGACGGCGTCGTGCCGGCGTCGAACACGTTCGAGGTCAAGGCCGGAACGCGTTTCTCGAGGGATCTGTTCGAGAAGCTGTGGACGTGCCATAACCAATGGACGGCGGCGTTCTTTGACGAACTGGATCGGCGGGGCGACGCGGGCCGCTTCGATCGCGCCAAGGCGCCGATCATCATGGACATCCTGAAGCGCCAGCTGCGGTCGGCCCGTTACATCCAGCACAGCGCACGCGTACTCTTCGTCGTCGCGCAGGCCGTCGCGTCCGACCGCGCGCAGATCCTCGATGCGATCTTCGATCTCACTCGGGAGGAGATCCTGAAAGGGGTTGAAGCAGGGACGCTCGGGAAGATTGCCTTGACCGCGCACGATTATGTCTACGACGTCTTTTCCGGCGCGGCAGCGGGGCAGCCACCCGCGAGGCACGAAATCGCATAACAACCGTCGATAACCAACCAAGAATCAGGCCGGTCACGAAGCTCGCCGCGACCGCACCGCATGCGGGGATGAACCTGACTCCGAAGACTTGCGCAGAAGTGAGTTCGCGATGAAGGGCTGGTCGATCGCGATGCTTGCAGCCGGTGTGCTGGCGTACGGGGGCATGGAGGCACAAACGCCAGCCGACGCAACCGTTGCTTGAGAGACGTCGATACCGAGCTTGCCGACGAGAGCGTGCCGGCCTCGGTCGGCAAATTCAACGGCACAATACGTACGAGCCACAGCATCGCGCGGCCATCGTAGGTGGAGCGCATCGATTGCTCCGCTTCGCGTAGGATTACAGCAACCGAACACCTCTCTGCGAAAGGATCCCTTGATGAGCCGAGTGCGGATCGCCGTCGTGTGCGCCGCCGTGGTGTTCCAATCCGCCGCCAGCCGCCCGTCGATCGCCGCGGACTCCGGGTCGTATCGATCCGTTGACAACTGGGCGACGTTTCCCGAGGGCATGACCACGTGGAGTAGCGCGACCGGCGTCGACATCGACGCGAAAGGCAACATCTACGTCTTCCACCGCAACCCGGCGATGCCGATCATGGCGTTCGACAAGAACGGCCGCTTCCTCCGCGCCTGGGGCCAGAACATGTTCAAGACGACGCATTTTCTGCGCACCGATCGCGCGGGGCACGTCTGGGTCACCGATCGCGGCGACCACCAGGTCTTCGAGTTCAGCGCCGACGGCACGCTGCTGATGACGCTCGGCCGCAAGGGCGTCGCCGGCGACAATGAATCGCGCGATGCGTTCAACGGCGTCGCCGATCTGGTGATCGCGAAGAACGGCGACATCTTCATCGCCGACGGCGAGAGCACCAACACGCGGGTAGTCAAGTACTCGAAGGACGGCAAGTTCGTCACCTGGTGGGGCGGCAAGGGGACCGAGCCGGGAAAGTTCGACGAACCGCACAGCATCGCCATCGATGCGCAGGGACGGCTCTACGTCGGCGATCGCCGCAACAAGCGCGTCCAGGTTTTCGATCAGCGCGGCCAGTTCATCACCCAGTGGACGAATCTCGGCACGCCGTGGGGCGTCTTCGCCAAGGGCGATCGCCTCTACGTCGTCGACGGCACCGAGAACAACTGCCTTTACATCGCCAGCATCAAGGACGGCGCTGTAATCGAGCGCATCGATGGGCTCAAGAATCCGACCGCGGTCACCGTCGACGAGAAGGGCGCGATCTACATCGCAGAGGTCAACGGCGCCAATGTGAGAAAGCTGGTCAAAGGTAAGTGACGCGCCAGCGTCACACCTAGATCGCGAGCAGCAGCAGTATCAACATCGCGACCAGGACGACGAGCCCACAGCCGTGACTTGATCGGCTCGGTGCCGCGCCCCGTCGGGATGAAGGTGTTCTGCCGTTCAACCGACGGTCATCAACAGTTTACTTGCGCTGCGTGGCGAGTAGCTTGAGGCGCACGGCTTGCGCGCATTCATCTTCAATGTTGAAGTAGCGCGCCATGGCAGCCGCACCCACTTCAAGGGGATGCGGCTCGGTTGGCCGCCGATCAGCCAACATCCTCAGCTTCGGAGCAGCGTTGTCAAACTGCGACTGGTTTCCCATGATGACGGTGGCACCGGCCGCGGCGGCGATGGCTGCGAATTTCCGCACTGACGCGAGGTAGGTGTCGAAATGCGCCACATCATTCAGGAAATTGAATTCAGTACCGCCTGAATACGCGACGGTCAGCGGCTTGCCGTGATCATGTACCTGAAAGATGCCGCCAATCGACCCAGGCGTGTGACCGGGCAATAGATATAAGGTGACCGTTCGACCACCAAGCGTGATCTTCATGCCGTCGGTGGCGACGATGTCACGCCTGGGCTTTCCCGTCGGGAAACCATTGACGGATTCGTCGACCAAATCCCAATCACGCGCTCCCATAACAACGCGCGTACCATAGTGTTCTTGCATCAGTTTCGCGCCGCCGACTTCATTGAGATGGGCATGGGAAATAATGACGTATCTCGCTCTGGCAGGATCGAGGCCGAGCTTTTTCAGGCCGCCGACAATGAGATCCTCCGCGTCATACACGCCGTGCGTGTCGTAGAGAATGATTCCGTCGCTGGTAGTCAGAGCCCAGGACGAACGAGA
>DATFWL010000216.1:0-11466 GCA_035259385.1 Vicinamibacterales bacterium
GCCGCCATCGCGAACATCCGTCCGAGCTGTCCGCCGCCAAGCACACCGATCGTGGCGCCGGGGGCGATGATGTGTGAGGTCTGTGTGGGCACAGCCGTCGGCGTCATCCCGTTACGGCAGCGTGGCGCGGCGGACGTCCGCCGCCATCGCCGCGCGATATTCCTGCAGCCGGGCGCGCAGGTCGGGCCTCGCCCCCGTGGACAGAATGGCGACCGCGAGCAGGCCGGCGTTGACGGCGCCCGCCGCGCCGATCGCGACCGTCGCGACCGGGACCCCCTTTGGCATCTGGACGATCGAGAGGAGCGAATCGAGGCCGTTCAGCGCGGCGCTCTGCACCGGCACGCCGATCACGGGAAGCACGGTCTGCGCCGCGACCATCCCGGGCAGGTGCGCCGCGCCGCCAGCGCCGGCGACGATCACTTGCAGGCCTCGGCCCGCTGCTGAGCCTGCATACTCAGCCATCCACTGCGGCGTGCGGTGCGCCGAGACGATGCGCGTTTCGTGCGGCACGCCGAACTCGGCGAGAATCGCCGCGGCCTGGCTCATCGTGTCCCAGTCGGACCTGCTGCCCATGATCACGCCGACGAGCGGCGCGCGTGCGTCGGTCACGGGCGCTATTTCATCACGCGGCGCATCCAGTTCACAATCGGCGCCGAAGACAAGCAACCGGGCCGGCGACTTTGGCGTTTGTCCTTCGCGCTGTTTGTGATGAGATCAGCGCATCATGAAACGCGCAGCTGCCGTCCTGATGCTGTCGATCGCGGCGCCCGCCTTCGGACAGAACCCCGCGGCGTCACCGCCGAAGATCGAGCTGCCGTACACGCAGTTCACGCTCCCGAACGGGCTGCGCGTGATCCTCCACGAGGATCACAGCGTGCCGATGGTCAGCGTCAACATGTGGTACCACGTCGGATCGGCGCGCGAAAAAGAAAAGCGCACCGGCTTCGCGCATCTGTTCGAGCACCTGATGTTCATGGGGTCGGGCCACGTGAAGCCCGGCGAATTCGACGAGTGGCTCGAGGCCGCGGGCGGCGACAACAACGGCTCGACCGAGACCGACCGCACCAACTACTGGATCAACGTGCCGTCGAACTCGCTCGAGCTCGCGCTGTTCCTCGAGTCCGATCGCATGGGCTACCTGCTCGACAGCATGACGCCGAAGACCGTCGACGCGCAGCGCGACGTCGTGAAGAACGAACGGCGGCAGTCGGTGGAGAACCGGCCGTACGGCACGGCGGATGTCGTGATCGGCGAGATGCTCTATCCGCCCGGCCACCCGTATCACTGGCCGGTGATCGGCTACATGGACGACCTCACCGCGGCGAGCTACGAGGACGTCGTCGCGTTCTTCAAGGCGTACTACGCGCCGTCGAACGCCAGCCTCGTCGTCGCCGGCGATCTGCAGACCGTGGAGGCGCGGCGCCTGGTCGAGAAATGGTTCGGCGACGTGAAGCCGGGTCCGCGGCCGGCGCCGATGACGATGCCGGGCGTCATGCTGACCAGCGTGCAGAAGAAGACGATCACCGATCGCGTGCAGCTGCCGCGCGTGTACCTCGCGTGGCTGACGCCGCGGCACTTCGAGCCGGGTGATGCGGCCCTCGATATCGCCGCGGACGTCCTCGCCGGCGGCAAGAACTCGCGGCTCTACAAGCGGCTCGTCTACGAGATGCAGATCGCGCAGGACGTCAGCGCGTTCCAGGCCTCGGCGCAGCTCGCCTCGTCGTTCCAGATCGTCGCCACGCCGCGCCCCGGCCATACCATCGCCGAACTGCAGAAGGTGATCGACGAGGAGATTCAGAAGCTGCAGCGCGAGGCGCCCACGGCCCACGAGATGGAGCGCTCGATCAACCAGATCGAAGCGTCGTTCTACAACCGGATGGAGCGTGCCGGCGGGTTCGGCGGCAAGGCGGACCAGCTGAACGCCTACTACACGTACACGGGCAACCCCGACTGGTTCAACGAGGATCTCGGCCGCTATCGCGTGCTCTCGCCCAACGACATCACCGCCGCGGCGTTGCAGTTCCTGCCGCTCGACAGTCGCGTCGAGCTGATCGTGGAGCCGGAGAGGAAGCCATGACGGGAACACGACGCGGATGGAGCCGCCACGAAGGCACGAAGCCACGAAGAGAAACCTGGTGGCTGATCCCAAGTGTCGCGATCCTTGCGGGCATCGCGGCGCCCTCCGCGCAGCAGGCGCCGGATCGCACGCATCCGCCGCAGCCGGGGCCGCCCGCCGCGCTGCGCCTGCCGGCGATCCAGAAACAGAAGCTGTCGAACGGCCTGCCGGTCTGGGTCGTCGAGAACCACAAGGTTCCCGTCGCGCAGGTCAACCTCGTCGTCTTCAGCGGCACCGCCGACGATCCGCCCGGCAAGTACGGCGTCGCCAGCTTCGCGGCGGCGATGCTCGAAGAAGGCGCGGGATCGCGGTCGGCGCTCGAGATCGCAGATGCGGTCGACTATCTGGGCGCCGATCTCGGCGCCGCCACGACGTCCGACCTGACGGCGGTGCGGCTGCACGTCCCGGTCGAGCGTCTGAGCGACGCACTGCCGATCATGGCCGACGTCGCCCTGCGCCCGACGTTCCCGCGCGACGAGCTGGACCGCCGGCGTCAGCAGCGGCTCACGGATCTGCTCCAGGGGCGCGACGACCCGGCCACCATCGCCGCCGTCGCCTTCGCGCGCGTGGTGTACGGCAAGGGCCACCGCTACGGCACGCCGCAGATGGGATCGGCGGAGACGATCAAGACATTCACTCCGGACGATCTGCGCGGCTTCTATGTGTCGGCGTTCCGGCCGGAGAACGCCACGCTGCTGGCGGTCGGCGATTTCAACGCGGCGACGCTCGTGCCGCTGCTCGAGCGGCAGTTCGGATCGTGGAAGGGCGCGGGAACGGCGGCGCCGGAGAAACTGGCGGCGACGGAGCCGATCAAGGAGCGGCAGATTTACCTCGTCGACACGCCAGGCGCGCCGCAGTCGCAGATCCGCATCGGCTCGGTCGGCGTGCCGCGGTCGACGCCCGACTATTTTCCGATCACGGTGATGAACACGGTCCTCGGCGGATCCTTCACCTCGCGCCTGAACAACAACCTGCGTGAAGTGCACGGCTACGCTTACGGCGCCGGGTCCGCCTTCGACATGCGGCTCGGTCCGGGCCCGTTCGCCGCGTCCGCCGGCGTGCAGACCGACAAGACGGCGGAAGCGCTGAAGGAGTTCTTCAACGAGCTGAACGGGATTCTGAAGCCGGTGCCGGCCGAGGAGCTCGCGCGGGCGAAGAACTACGTGTCGCTGCGATATCCGTCGGCGTTCGAAACCACGGGCGACGTCGCGCGCCGCCTCGAGGACGCGCTCGTCTACCACCTGCCCGACGACTATTTCTCGAAGTACGTGCAGAGCATCCAGGCGGTGGCCACTGACGACATCCAGCGCGTCGCGCAGAAGTACATTCAGCCCGACAAGGTGGCCGTCGTTGTCGTCGGAGACCTGAAGACCATCGAGCCCGGCATCCGGGCGCTGAACCTCGGCACGATCAAGACGCTGACCATCGACGATGTGTTCGGCCCGAAGCCATAGAATTAGGAATTTCCCGTGCGCGCTACACCCGTGTCCGCGTGCCGGCCACCAGGAGCACGATGCCGCCGGCCAGTGAGGCGATGCCGACGATCGGCGACAGCGGGATCGTCTTGTGCTTCTCGGTCGTCGCGGTGACCGGACCGATGTCGAGCACCTTCTCATGCGTCGTGTAGGTGATGCCGCCCAGCGCGAGAGCGACGATTCCAAAGACAATCAGCAGCACGCCGATGAGCTTCACAGCGACCTCCGGGTCGGCTCGACTGCACACTTCAGGCCAGCCGGAATGGCTCGTGGCGCGGGAGCCGACGTGGGTGATCATGCGCCCGGCTGATCTGTTTTCCGCATGGTGGCGCGACACCGGAACAGCCCGCGGCGGGACAACCCAGTAGCGGTACGGATGACGCACCTGCCGGGTCGGGAGGCGCTGCCCGGCGACATCGGGTCGCGGTTGCACCCTGCTGCGACGGCCGGGCGCGTCCTCGTCGTCTGGCAATCAACCGCGGCGCTGACTCGCGCCGAGCTCGCAGCCGCGCTCGCGCTGTTGTCGGACGAAGAACACGCACGACATGCGGCTATCCGCGTCCCCGAAGCGGCGCGCGACTACGCGGCGGCGCACGCGCTGCTTCGTCGCGTCCTGTCACACGACCGCGCCACCTCGCCACACGCATGGCGATTCGACCGCACGCCGTCGGGCAAGCCGTTCCTGATCGAACCGGGAACGCCGTCATTCAGCCTGTCGCATACGCAGGGCCTCGTCGCCTGCGCGCTCGCGGCGGACGCCGTCGGCGTGGACGTCGAGGCCACCGATCGCGACCTCGACATTCCGCCCATTGCCGCGCGTTTCTTCTCGACCGATGAACGCGACGACCTGGATCGTCTTGACGCCACGGCGAGACGCAGCCGCTTTTTCGACCTCTGGACGCTGAAGGAGGCGATGGTCAAAGCGTGCGGCCGCGAACTGTCTTCATCGGTCCGCGAGCTTTCCTTCCAGATCGACGGGGCGGACGATCACCGCCGCATCCGAATCGCGGCAACAGGCGACATCGATCCCGCGCGATGGCAGTTCGCACTGTTCACACCTGCCGCAGGCTTTCGCCTCGCAGTAGCGGCCGCCCACGCTGCCGCGTCGCAGCCATTCACGATCTCGTGTGCGGCGGACAAAGTCTTGTTCGCGAATCCAGCGGATTGAACTCGTCGCCGAAGACTATTTTCGTCCGCGCAGAAAAACGGCGCATTCAACGACGGCTCATCGTCCGCCTCGCGGCATCCGAGTTGCTCGACCGTCATTTCACCCCGCCGCGCGCCAGGTGGACGCTAAACGAAACGGGCAGCACCAGCGAGCAGGCTCTACTGAGGCGCTATGTCGCTCGGCTGAACGAGCAGGACGATCGGCTCGCCACGCTCCGCCCGGGAGACGGCCCGAGCTCACACAGAAGTTCGAGCGGGCGCGCGCCGATCTCGCCGCGATGCCGGAGCGATTGTCTCTGGATGTCGACGTGGCCGACACATCGGCGGATCCGTAGCGGGCCGGCAGGCGGCGGGCGTAAAATCGGCCTCCACAAGGAGCGCTGTATGCCCGCCCATCGATCTGCTCGCGTCGTCGCCTTTGCCGCCCTCGCACTCGCGCCGGTCGCGCTGCGCGGCCTGCCCGGCGTCGCGGCCCAGGTGCCGAGCGCGTCGGATTCGCCCAAATACGTGCTGCCGCCGCAGAACATCGTCGAGGTCTTCGATGCCGAGCTGCTGCCGCAGACGCTGGTCAGCCCGAACAAGCAGGTGCTCGCGCTTACCAAGGCGCGCGCCTATCCGACAATCGCCGAGCTCTCGCAGCCGATGCTGCGCCTCGCCGGCGCCCGCGTGAACTCGAAGACCAACGGTCCGTTCCGCGCCTCGGGTCTGCCGGGCACCGGCATCTACTCGATCACGCTGAAGAAGATCGACGGCGGCGCGGAGACCGCGGTCACGATGCCGCCGCAGGCGCGGGTCTCGAGCGTGAAGTTCTCGCCGGACGGATCGCGCATCGCGTTCCTCCAGACGAAGGACAGCGGCATCGAGCTGTGGATTGCCGATGCCGCCACCGGCAACGCGAAGGCGGTCGTCAGCGGCAGCGATCGGATCAACGCCACCACTGGTGATCCGTGCGATTGGGTCAAGGACAACGTGACGATCGTCTGCGAGATCGTGCCGCCGGGCCGCGGCGCCGCGCCGGCCGAGCCGACCGTGCCGGCAGGACCGAACGTCCACGAGAACTACGGCAAGGCAGCGCCGGCGCCCACGTATGAGGATCTCCTGAAAACGGCGCACGACGATGCGCTGTTCGAGTACTACTTCACGAGCCAGCTGACGGCGATCAACACCGGCTCTGGCGCGAAGACGACGATCGGCCGCCCCGCGGTCTTCAACAACGTGACGCCGTCGCCCGACGGCCAGCACGTGCTCGTCGCGAAGATCAAGAAGCCGTACTCGCACCTGGTGCCGATGAACGGGTTCCCGCAGGAGATCGAGATCTGGACGCGCACCGGCGACGTCGAGAAGAAGATCGCCGATCTGCCGTCGCGTGAAGGGACGCCGCTCACCGGCGTGGAACCGGGGCCGCGCAGCGTGCACTGGCGCGCCGATCAACCGGCGACCGTGCTCTGGGTGGAAGCGCTCGACGGCGGCGATCTGAAGAACAAGGTGCCATTCCGCGACAAGATCCTCGGCCTCGCGGCGCCGTTCAGCGGCCAGCCCTCCGAAATCGCCAGGACCGAGTGGAGATACAGCGGCATCTCCTATACCGACAAGGGACTCGCGGTGCTGAACGAGAACGATCGCGCCACGCGTCACGTGCGCACGTGGCTGCTCGAGCCAGGCGCGGAGAAGCGCATGGTGTGGGATCGCAAACAGGACGCCGCGTACGACAACCCCGGTACGCCGGTCGCCCGCCGCGACACCGGCGGACGCGGTGGCGGTGGCGGACGCGGCGGCGACGGCGGCAGCGCGATCGTCCAGAACGGCGACTACATCTACCTCGCCGGTGAGGGGGCGTCGCCCGAAGGCGATCGCCCGTTCCTCGATCGGCTGAACGTCAAGACCCTCAAGACCGATCGCGTCTTCCGCTCGTCGTCTGAATCGCTCGAGTCGTTCGTCGCGCCGCTCAACGACGAGATGACCCGGTTCCTCACCCACTACGAGACACAGAAGGAAGCGCCGAACTATTTCGTGCGCGACGTCAACGTCACCGCGAAGCGTGCCGTGACGCAGTTCAAGGATCCGCAGCCGCAGGTGCGCGACATCCTGCGTCAGTACGTCACCTACAAGCGCAATGACGGCGTCACGCTGTCCGGCACGCTGTACCTGCCGCCCGGCTACAAGCAGGGCACGAAGGTGCCGCTGATCATGTGGGCCTATCCGCGCGAGTTCGGCGACGCCGACTCGGCCAGCCAGGTCACCGGATCGCCGAACTCGTTCACGCTGCTGCGGGGCGGATCGCACATGTTCCTGCTGCTCTCCGGCTACGCGATCTTCGACAACCCGACGATGCCGATCATCGGACCGGGCGAGACGGCGAACGACACATATGTCGAGCAGCTGGTGGCGAGCGCGCAGGCGGCCGTCGACAAGGTCGTCGAGATGGGCGTCACCGATCGCGACCGGATTGGAGTCGGCGGCCACAGCTACGGTGGCTTCATGACCGCCAACCTGCTGGCGCACTCGCGCCTCTTCCGCGCCGGCTTTGCCGAGAGCGGCGCCTACAATCGATCGCTCACGCCGTTCGGCTTCCAGAGCGAGCGCCGCACCTTCTGGGAAGTGCCCGATCTCTACGCGAAGATGTCGCCGTTCTGGTACGCGAATCAGATCAAGGATCCGATCCTGCTGATGCATGGGGAAGCGGACGACAATACCGGCACCTACCCGATCAACTCGGAACGGTTGTTCGCCGCGATCAAGGGCCTCGGCGGCACGGTCCGTCTGGTGATGCTGCCGAACGAAGCGCACGGCTACGCCGCGCGCGAGACGCTGCTGCACGTCCTGGCCGAGCGACTGAACTGGTTCGACAAGTACGTGAAGAACGCGGGCGCGCGCACGACGACCGACGCGTCGCGCTGATGGACGGCTTCGAGCTGCCCACCGCGATCGACATCTCCTCGGTCGTCGGCCTGATTGCGGTGGGCATCTTCACGGCACAGATCCTCCTCGGCCTGCTCCTTTCGGTCGGCTACAACCCGATCCGGCACTGGCCGCGGATCCGCGGCGTGAAGCTGTTCACCTTCCACAACTGGCTCGCCTACATCGGCCTCGGCACGGCATTCGTGCACCCGGCGATTCTGCTCACCTCTCCAACCGCCGGGTTCCACGTGTTCGACATCGCTGTGCCGATCTGGTCACCGACGCAGCCGATTCCGAACACCCTCGGCGCAATCGCGTTCTACCTGGTCGCGTTCGTCGTGGTGACGTCGTACTTCCGGACCGCGTTCGGCCGCCACCGGTGGAAGCTCCTCCACTACACGGCGTACGCGGCCGCCGCCGTGTTCTGCGTGCACGGCATCTGGGCCGATCCGCTGCTGAAGAACCGCCCGCCGGATTTCATCGACGCGGAGAAGGCGTACGTGGAAGTCTGCGCGCTGCTCATCGTCGCCGCGACGATCTGGCGATTCAGCTATGGGAAACGCACCCACCGCTTCGGCCGGGGGCGGCTGAGTCGCAGCGGCGTGTAGGACCGATGGTTCCGCGCGGGAGTGTGGGACCGATGGGCCCATGCGGTTGGTAGGGAGGGACCGATCGGTCCGCCCCCACCCAGCCCATGGGCCTGCACACCTACACTCCCGTCATGGCAGCGCCCCGATCTTCGTGCCTTCGTGACTTCGTGGCGCTTCGATCCGTTAGAACTGATACCGCACTTGGAACTGGAACGTCCGCGGCGGGTCGATGTTCGCGAGGGCGGGCAGCGCATTCGAATTGGAGCCGACTGCCACGACCTGACCGAAGGTCGGATTCGGCGTCGCAGCATCGCCGTAGATCGTCTGCGCCCGGCCGAGGATGTTCGCGTGGTTGAAGAGGTTGAACCCTTCGAGCCGCAGCAGCAACGCGCGGCCTCCGAACCGGATGCGTCCCTCGGTGAAAATCGAGACGTCCTGCCACGCCGTCCCGGCGAACGCCGACTTGCTGACCACCGCGCCGTTGATCACCGGGCGGTCGTTGTTCGCGCCGTCGCCGTTGTTGTCGACTCCGGTCGTGGCATTGAACGGTCTCGAGGACGCCAGCTGCGTCACCGTGCCGGCGCTGATGCTGTAGGGCAGCCGGTAGATGAACGTGATGACCGCCCGATGGCGCTGGTCGAGCACGCTCGGTCCACGCTCCGTCTCGTCGAGCCGGGAGATGCTGCTCTCGTTCGGCCCGATGCCATTGCCGTCCGGCTCGAAGGTATTCGTCGCCTTCGACAGCGTGTAGCTCACCGCCGCATAGATCTTCGGATCGCCGCGGTAGCTGACCTGCGTCTGCAGGCCGTCGTAATCGGCGACGCCGAGGTTCATGAGCACGTTCACCGATCGCACGCCGCCATTCGCCGGCAGGATCGGCCGCGTGGTGTTCGCGGCGGCGACGCTCCTCACCTGACCTGGCGCGGTGCGGTCGAACACCGACGGCGCGTTGAGGTCGACGCTGCGATTGAGATCGGTCCAATGCTGGTGCACGTAATCGGCGCCGGCAAAGAGCCCGCGGGTGATTTCGCGCTCCGCGCCGATCGACGCGACCTGGCTGCGCGGGTTGACGAGCTGATTCGGGTAGTTCGGCAGCAGGTCGAAATTCAACCCGTACTGCGCGAACTGAGTCCGGTAGAAATCGGCCTGACCGGCCCTGATCGTGATGTTGCGCGCCGGCAGCTGCGACGGCGGCAGCGTTCGCGGATCGAACCGCAGCGGGACGCACGGCGCTTCGAGGCAGGTCGGGAAGCCGAACTGTCCCGGCGTCGCGCTGTAGTTGGTGAAGCCGTCGAGCCCGCCGGTCAGCGCGTCCGCGAGCAGGTTCGACTGAATCTGCGTGTAGTAGATGCCGTAGCCGCCGCGCACGGCCAGCCGTCGATCGCCGTTCGGATGCCAGCCGAAGCCGAGGCGCGGCGCGAAGTCCGTCTTCGCATCGGTCAGCGTCTGAGTGTCGTAGCGGAGACCGACGTCGAGCGTCAGATCGTCGTTCACCCGCACGCTATCCTGCGCGTAGGCAGCGATCAGCCACTGACCCAGATCGTAGGTCGTGATCCCGTAGCTGACCGGCTGCGTATAGTTCTGCACGTCGGCAAGCGTCAGCTGCTCGAACGGCGCGGTCGTCGAGGCGAGGAAGGTGAAGGTACCGAGCGTCGCGAAGCCGGGCTCGTTGCCGAATCCGCCGGACTTGTGGCGGGCGAGGCTGCCGCCGAGACGGATGGTCTGGTTGCCGCGCGACCACGAGAGCGTATCGGACACCTGCAGCTGACGGCTGTAGGTATCGGTCTGGCGTGACTGCCCGATGGTGAAGGGCACCGAGCCGGCGCGCGTGTAGGTCGTCGAGAGTTCCTGCGCTTCCCACAGCGTGACCGGATCGCCGTCGAGATACGCGAGGCGCGCTTCGTTCACGAGGTTCGCGCCGATGATCGACGTGAGATTGCCCTGGCCCGTGATCGCGCCGCGCGTGTACCGTCGGGCGACGCTCGGTGCGTTGGTGCCGCCGACCGCGTCGCTCGGATTGGTGTCGTAGAAGTGATCGACGTTGAAGCGGCCCATCAACGTCTGCGTGGAGGAGATCTTGTGGTCCACGCGCGCGTTGAAGAGACCCTGCCGGTAGTTGCCCGTGTAGGCGAGATTGCCGTCGGGCGGCAAGACGAACGACGGCAGCGTCGGCGAGAGGAAGGTCGTCCGGTCCTGCCGGGTGTAATCGCCCGACGCGAAGAAGAACGTCCGATCCCTGACCAGCGCCGCGCCGACGGCGCCCGAATACTGATTCAGGGCGTCGGGGACGTCGGCGGGGTTGATGGCAGTCAGCGTCGGCGGCGTCACGCAGGTCGAGACCGACGGCACGCAGAAGTTGTCGGTGGCAAACGTCTTGGCCTGCCAGGCGCCGGGGCGACCCATGTACAGCCCTTCGCCGTGGAGATTGTTCGTGCCCGACTTGGTGACGATGCTCACGGCCGGACCGGCGGTGAAGCCGAACTCGGCGGAAAACGCGTTCGACAGCGTCGACATCTCCTGCACCGCACCAAGCGGCAGCGTCGACAACATCGTCTGCCGGCCCCAGCCCTCGTCGTTGTTCACGCCGTCGATCGTGAACGTCGTCGTCCGCCGGCTGCCGGCGCCGGTTGCGAAGTAGGTGGCGTTGACGAACAGGTCGCCGGTGCCCTTGGCCGATCGGAACGATGCGTTCAGCAGCGGGACCGTGCTGATCTTGCGGCCGAGAATCGGCGTCTCGTCGATCTGCGTACTGTCGAGGCTGCCGCCGGTCTGGGCGTCCGCGCGGACGCCCGCGGTCGTGCCGTATACGGTGACCTCGGCCTGTTCCGCGCCGACCTGCAGCTTCATCTTCAGCGTGGCCGTCTCACCCGCGCGGAGCGCGACGTCCCTGCGCTCTTCGCTGTCGAAGCCCTGTTTGGATACGATGACCGAGTAGGTGCCAGTTAACGGCAACGCCGCGATCGAGGCGCTGCCGCTCGCGCCAGACAGCGCTTCGCGCACGACGCCGCGCTCGCTGTTCGTCACGATGACGGTCGCGTCGCTCACGACGGCGCCGGACTGGTCGGTGACGAGCACGACGATGGTGGACGTGTTCGGCGACTGAGCGAAGGCCGGTTGCCCGAGCATGAGCAGGGGCAGGAGGGCCAGGAGGGGCAGGAAGGGCCGGAGGGCCAGGAGCGTCAGCACATTCCGATGGCTCCGCGTGCTTCCAGTCCTAGCG
>DATFWL010000217.1:0-9463 GCA_035259385.1 Vicinamibacterales bacterium
GGATCCGGACACGTGACCCGGACGTTGCTCGACCTGTCGAGCGCGCCGCCGGTGCTCGCCGATCTGTACTTCTCGAAGATCTGGCTCGCCAGGCGCTTCACGGCGCCTGGATGCGAGCCGGTTTGCTGCGACGGCAACGCGCCGATGCCGTTCGCGCGCGGCGCCTTCGTGTTCGCGATGTGCACCGACGCGTTCATGTACATCTGGACCAAGCGGCAGTTCGTCGGCGAGATGGAGCGGCTGATCGACACCTCCCGCGACGCGGCCCGGCCGGGGGCGATCCTGATCGGACACACCCACAACGAGCGGACGTGGAGCCCCTCGCACGGGCAGCCGCTCCCGCCCGAAGGATACGCCGAGCTGTTCGAGACGATCGAGCCGCACCTGTTCGGCGAGCTCGGGCTGTTCGGCGACGTGGTCGCGGGCGGACCGCTCGATCTCTCACGGCGCGATGATCGGCAGACGCTCGATGCGAACCCGGCGCTGGCGATCGTCGCGAGCCGGGACCCACGCGTGTTCGCTCGCCATCGGCTGCCGGCGCCGTCGGTGCCGGCCGGCGAGTTCCGGTTGAACCCGCTGTACGACCTCACCGATGCCGGCGATCGCATCCGGCTGCGCCTCACCTTTCCGGACTCCGACTACGAGGACGAATACGGCGCGTGCCGGCGCTATCTGCCCGATGAGCTGACGCTCAGCCGCGACGCGATCGCGGCGATGGAAGCGGGCACGGTGTCCGGCGAGCTCGTCGAACTCCTGCGTCGGAAAGTGATCGTCGATCTGCCGAAGCGTTACTATTAGCGCCGATGCCGAGCTCAGCAGCGGCACTGCGCCGCCGGGCGCGCGAGCACTTCACCAGTCCCGCGAAGCAGCGCGGCCTCCTGGTCGCTTTCGAGGGCCCCGACGGCTCCGGCAAGACCACGCAGCGGAAGCTGTTCAAGACCTGGCTGAAATCCCAGGGCTACGACGTCGTCACGACGAAGTGGAACTCGTCGGAGCTGATCAAGCCGATCATCAAGAGCCGCAAGAGCGTCCGGGCGCTGAGCCCCGAGGAATACTCGCTGCTCCACGGCGCCGATTTCCGGCACCGCGTCGAGCAGGTGATTCTGCCGGCGCTGTGGGACGGGAAGCTCGTGATCGCCGACCGGTTCCTGTTCACCGGCCTGGCTCGCGACGTCGCGCGAGGTCTCGATCTCGACTGGGTGCTGAAGCTGTATCAGCCGCTGCTCTGGCCGGACCTGGTCTTCTACTTTTCGGTCTCGCCGGTGACGTCGGGAAAGCGCGTGACGGCGACGCGCACGCCGAACTTCTACGAGGCCGGACAGGACGTCACCGACGTCGACGATCCGGTTGAAAGCTACCAGCGCTTCATCGCCCGCGTCATCCGCGAGTACGAGTCGCTCGCGCTGATCTTCAACTTCATCACGGTCGACGCGGAGCAGTCGATTGGCGACCAGCACCGGCAGATCCGCGAGCTGTTTCTCGAAGGCCAGCGGCGCCCGTGGTCGAACTGGAACGAAGACGCGGTGGCCGAATGGCTCGCGCTGGACGGTGCGCGGTGACGCCGGCGAACCGCGGGCGCGCGCGGCTGATCGCCGTCGACGGCATCGATGCGGGGGCCGTCGTGACCGCGGCGAAGGCGGTGCTGGCGTCGCCGTCGGGCGGCGGCATCAGCAAGTGGGATGCGTCGGGTGTCTTTCAGGATCTCGCCGTCGCGGATCACGACGCTGGGACGCCGTCGGCGCGTACGCTGCTGCTGCTCTACGCCGCCGATCTCGCGTTCCGCCTGCGCTGGCAAATCCGCCCGGCGCTGGCCGAAGGCCGCACCGTCGTCGCGGCGCCGTACGTCGCGACGGCGATTGCGTTCGGACGTGCCGCGGGACTTTCGAACGCGTGGCTCGCGAACCTGTTCGGCTTTGCACCACGGCCGAACGCGCGCATCTTCGTGCACGGGGCCGGCGGCGCGAGGAACTCAGCGGGCGCGGACGGATTCGTCACCTTCGTCTGCGATCGCATCGCGGGCGGTGGCGCGAAGCGCACGCGGCGCCGTTTGATCGAATCGACCGCCTTGTATCTTCGCCAGGCGGATCGGGCAATGGCCAGAGCGCGGAATTAGGAATTTGGAATTTGGAATTCGTGATCGTAGTCCAGATAAAGCCGGAGACTCCTTTACCGTGACAGCGTGACACGCATTCCAAATTCCAAATTCCAGATTCCAAATTCCTAATTCCGTGACCTGTGCAGCGCTCGATCGGTGGCGACCTGCCCCCGCACGAAGTCGCTGCGCGACCGCGCGAACTCGATCAGGCCGGCGATCGAATCCTCGAACTCCGCATTCGAGTACGGCTTGACCGGGTCATCGAGACCGGCGCTGTGAATCTGCGCGTACTCGCGGCTGATTTCCGCCTCGAGCCATCCGGCGGCTCCAGGCGCCGCCGGAACGAGCTCGACCCCGGGGGACGGTGTCAAGGCGGGCGCCGGTGTGAGCGACGGATCCGCGAGGATCGAATCGGCGCACTTCAGCACCGTGCTCAGGTACAGCTCGCGCAGTTCGGGATCGGCGAGCGCACGGGTCGCGAGCCGGTTCTGGTGATTCCGCAGGCCGTCGTCGATGTTGCGGAAGATCGAGTAGTCGGGCTTCCAGAACGTGTTGCTCTTGTCCCACGGGATGAAGACGAGCAGGTTCTTGTTCTCGAAGCGGTAGATGTAGAAGTTGTTCGGACCGTAGTCGCCGGTGATCCCGTCTTCCTCGGCGAGAAAGTTCTCGATGGCGAGGTGAGTGATGAACCCCTTCACGTCGAGGAACTCCTCCATCGAGCGGCGCCACAGTGCGTCGCCGACCGAGTCGACCGTCCAGATGAACCGCTCGAACTCCTCCGGCCGCGGCGCCGTCTCATGCGTCTCCGGCTTGAACGGCACCGGCACGTACAACCCCGGATCGGACCCGATGTACCGGAACACGAACGGCTCGGGCGCCGCATTGTCGAACTTGTACTCGTACAGATACCCGTCGTTCTCGCCGAAGTTCTTCTTCAGCCACGTCTTGTCGATCGATTCGACGATCGTGTAGAGGCCGACGTAGTTGTTGTTGACGTAAAGACGGGTGTGCGCCTCGCGCTCGGCCTTGACGCCGATGCGCCGGAACATCAGCATGGCGAGGCGCTCGCGCAGGCCTGACGGATCCTGGGTGTTATTGCGGAGGATGACCGACTTGAGCCCGAGGAACTTCTGATCGGACGTGTACCTGTCGAAATCCACGCGCAGCCCGGGCTTCACGCCGCTGCGGCTGCCGGTCCCGCGCGATCGGATGCCGATGTTGCGAACGACCTGGTCGTTCCAGCGGAAATCGCAGATGTAATAGGTGTCGTCCAGGTAGTGCAGCTTGAGCGACTCCCAGTCGCGCGAGTTGCAGGAGAGCTTGACGTCGTGCACCACGGTGTCGTCGAAGAAGGGATCCGCCGGATCCGCGGCGGGTGCCGGCGTCTGCGCGAGCGCCACGGCGGACAGGGCGGCCGCGAGCATCGTGACGACCGCCAGCATTCGCATCCGGTTCAGCACCATGTCTGTCGTCCCCACGCCGGACCTAGAGCACGAACTGAAGCCGAAGCACCCGGCTCCAGAACGGGGCGCCGTCTGGTACAGGATTACGCTCCGGATCTTCGACATGTTCCCGGATGCCGTTCACTTGAACCTTCACGAACCTGTTCAACGTCCAGCTCACGCCGAGAGTCAGCACGCGATCGCCGCCGGGGAAAATTGTCAGCGCTCTCGGATTGCGAAACGGTTCGTCGAGCGCCGTCCCGACGCTGTCGAACCAGAGGCGCTCGACCCGTGCGGCGACTTCGATGCCGCCGATGCCGCCCTGGAAGAGCGGCGCGGCCGCCTTCAGCGGCCGTTTCTTGTCCTCGCCGGTGAGAATCCACGTCCCGGAGACGTACCAGGCGCGCGCCCGGGCATCGGGCAGGTTTTCGTCGCCGAGCCCCTGGCCCTCACGCTGGTCGGCAACGTGCGTGTACTCGGCGCGCAAGGACGCCGGTCCGACGGTCCAATCGAGATCGGCTTCCCAGCGTTGCCGGTGGCCTTTCACGTAGACCGTCTCGTAGAAGGTGTCCTGGGTCATCACGGTCCGTCCGCGCAGACCGTTCGGCCTGAACGAGTCGTCGGTCACGTTCGTAAGAGTGAACGCTGTACCGAGCTCGATCGAACCGGCCGGACCGGGCACCCATCCGCGGAACGGCTTCCCGGTGACACGCCCCGCGAAGGTCTCGTCGCCGCCGGCGATCTTCTTCGACCGGGCGTTGTCGCCGTCGTGCGCGAAGCCGCCGGCCCAATAGCTCAAGCCGCGCTTGAAGAACCGGCCATGCACCATCGCCCCGGTGTCGCGTCCCGGCGCGAGATAAATCGCCCCGAGCGAGCGGTAGACGTAGTCGTTGTGCGTGACGCCCGTGAGCTGGTCGAGGCCGAACGGGACCTTGAACCGGCCGATCTGGACCTGCGCGTCCTTGACGTAGGTCAGGTTGACGTTGACGTCCTTCCACTGCGGCCTTGGCGTGAGACCGAGGAGGACATCCTTCTCGGTGAGCTCCTTTTCGGTCAGCTCGCGCTCCACTTCGTACTCGATGTGCTTGAACAGGTTGCCTTGCACGCCGATGCGGTTGCGGTGCAGATCCCAGGGATCGAGGCCCTTGACGGGCCCGTACGCCGAGTGCCCGTCCACCTGCATCTTCATCTCGAAGTCGACGCGCGCGACGTCGCCGAAGCGCACCGACGGATGCTGCTTCCACACGAAGCGCACGCCGTCGCCCTTCTCGATCGACTCCTGATCGATCGGCTCGTCGGGCGCCGGGTCGGTTTCCTTCGGCGTCTTCTTCTTTTTCTTCTTCTTCGGCTTCTTGTCCGCGCGATCCGGCGGCTGTGCGGTGGTCGACTGCTGCACCGACAGGTCAGCCGTGTCGGGTGGAACGGCGAGGATCGTCGCCATGCAGATCGCGATCAGCACTGCGCCTCGCCTCCGGCGCTCTGCGACGTCCGGGGCGACTCCGCTGCCGTATCGCGAACCAGCGTGAACAGATCGATGGCGACGGCCACGGCGCCCGGTTCGGTGACGACGATGGCGACTTCGCGCCGGAAGTCGAGGCTGAGCGCCGCCAGCGCCAGGCTGCCGACGACCGCCGTGCCGTCGTCGATCAGCAGGATCTTGCCGTGTGACTTGAGCGCGGCGGCGCGCTTGCCCGAGAACACTTCGACCTCGATGCCCGCTGCCCGCCTGGCGTTGAGCAGCGCAACCAGGTCCGGGTCCGAGAGCTTCGCGTCGAGGAGACGGATGCTCCGGCGCGCCTCCTCGATGAGCGCCGTGAACTGACGCCGCGCGCGCTCTGGACCGACGATCAGCCGCTCGGGCAGATCGGCGGGCATCGGCGCGCACGAGCAGTCCGCGGTCCACAGCGCGCGGAGGCCGGACACCACGTGCGGATCGTGCGTGACCACCAGCGCGTCGCACGTCTTCCTGAAACACTTCCTGGTGAAGTTCAGCGTCGCGACAATCGCCGGCCCCTCGTCCGCGACCAGGTACTTGGCGTGGTACTTCACGACCGGATCGACATAGGCCTTGACGGCAGCGCCGGTGCCTTCGAGCGCGCGCCACAGCTTCTCGATCTTCTTCTGCCCGCCTTTCACCCGCGACGTCACCAGCACGTCGACGGCGACGCCGCGGGCGGTGGCGGTGGCGAGCTCGCGAAGGATCGCCTGGTCGTTGCAGCGGAACAGGGACAGCGTGATCCGGCTGCGCGCGCGCCGAATGACGTCGAGGATCGCCGCGCGCCGCTCGTCGACGGCGGTGATCAACTGGTCGGCCGGACGTCCGGATCGGGTCATACGCGCGCTCGTCGCGGATGCTGGGATGCAGTGGACACGCACAGTAACGTCTGCACTGGTCTCATCGAACGGCGGTGCGGCTCGCCGCAGGCCTGTTTTCGGCCTGTCGCCGCGGGCAGACGCCGACGTCACGAACCAGGCAGTGCACGAAGCTGCACGAATGCCCTGACCGGTCGGTCACCGACCGGTCTTTGCAAGTTTTTGCTGAGTTAGCCACTATACACCAAGGCTGAGGCAGACAATAATGTTCTCTAAAGAACATGAAAATTCGGCTGGGGGCAGCCCTCTCCCCGGTCCTTCTCGCGCTGTCCATCGCGTCAGCGTGCAGTGGAAACAGCAGCGTCAGCCCCAGCCCCAACCCGACTCCCGGTCCCGGTCCCATCGTGCCGGCGCCCACGCCGTCACCGCCTGTCACGCTCGCCGGCGCCGGCGATATCGGCGACTGCACGGCGCCGGATCACGGCGCCAACGCTGAAGCCACCGCGAGGTTGATCGACCGCATGCCCGAGGCGGTCGTGTTCACAGCCGGTGACAACGCGTACTTCGACGGGACCGCCGCGGAGTACGCGAACTGTTACGCACCGCGATGGGGGCGTTTCAGAAACCGTACGCGGCCCAGTCCCGGCAATCACGAATACAACCCGCCGTCTTTCGGTTTTCCTTACTTCGACTACTTCGCCGATCGCGCCGGCGACCGCGGCGCGGGGTTCTACAGCTACACGCTCGGCGGCTGGCACGTCGTTTCGCTGAACAGCAATACGCCGGTCGGTCCGGGGTCCGAGCAACTCACGTGGCTGCGGCAGGATCTCGAGATGAACAAGCTGTCGCCGACCTCGAGGTGCACGCTCGCCTACTGGCATCACCCGCTCTTCACATCGGGGCCGAGCGCCGGCTCGAACGCCTTGATGCGGCCGGTCTGGCAGGTGCTGTACGAGTACGGCGTCGACGTCGTGGTCAACGGGCACGATCACCTGTACGAGCGGTTCGACTGGATGGACCCGACCGGTCGCCGCGATTCGCCGAACGCCGGCATCCGCCAGTACACGGTCGGGACCGGCGGCGCGCCGCTCTACGACTTCGGTCCGCGGCTGCCCACCAGCCTGTTCGGCCTCAAGACGTTCGGCGTCCTGAAGCTCGCCCTGCGCGACACCGGCTGGGATTCGGTGTTCGTCCAGGCCGGCAGCGAACTCCTCGTCGACATCAGCATGGAAAACCTCTGCCACTGACCGGCCACTACACAGACGCAGTATCAGTTCTATCGAGCTGCCACGAAGGCACGAAGATCGTTTTCGTACAGAATTTTCTTTGTGTCTTCGTGGCGGCACTGCCGGGACCAATACCGATCGTTACGCTATAATGCGTAGCCACTACGGTGTTCGACGTAACGCGCAATCCGTTCGTCTACGGTGAAGTGGTGCCGCCGGCGGCGTTCGTCAACCGATCCGACGAGCTGCGCCGGCTGGTGGCCGACCTCGCCGCCGCTCAGAAGATCTTCCTCATCTCACCGCGGCGCTACGGCAAGTCCTCGCTGATCGCCCGCGCGCTCGCGGCGATGGCCCGCAAGGGCGCGGTCACGATCGACGTCACCGTCGCCAGCTTCAGCTCCTACGTGGGATTCCTCGAAGGCTACGCGCGCGCGATCGCGGCGGCCGAAACGAAGTGGGACCAGGCGCGATCGTGGCTGCGCGAGGCGATCGGTTCGGCGCGGGCCGAGGTGCGGTACGTGCCTGAACCGCCGCAGCGCTCATCGACCGGCACGGCTGGCCGCCCGCCGAGGGCCGGCGCGGCGCTCACGGTGGCGTTTCCGGGCGTCCGCTCCGAGCGCGACATCTCGCGTCTGGCGCAGGAGGTGTTCGAGTTGCCGGCGAAGCTCGCCGCCGCCCGCGGCCGGACCGTCGTCGTCGCGCTCGACGAGTTCCAGGCCGTTGCGGGCTTCAACGGCGGGTCGGTCGAACACGCGCTCCGCGCCGCGGTGCAGCACCAGCGCGACGTGGGGTACGTCTTCGCGGGATCGGAACCGAGCCTGATGGAGCGGATGCTCGGACCGAAGCGGCCGTTCTACAAGGCGGGTCCGGTCATGCGCCTCGACAAGATCCCGGCCGACGAATTCGCGTCGTTCATCGACGCCCGCTTCGCACGATCCGGCTTCCGGCCCGAGGACGGCCTCGGCGCCGCCATCGTCGAGCTCGCCGGCAACCTGCCCTACGACGTGCAGCGGCTGGCGCACGAGACCTGGGACGAGGTCCGCGCGCGCGGCCGGCGCAAGGCGTCGCTCGAGGATCTCCACGCCGCCTTGAAGCGTCTGCTGCTCGAGCAGCAGACGATGTTCGAGGCCGTGTGGCAGCGGCTCACGCTCGGGCAACGCGCGGTGCTCCGCGCCGTCGTCCTCGAAGAGGGCCTGAACCTGATGGCCGTCGATACCCGCACACGGCACAGGCTCGGCGGGCCATCTACGGTACAGGCCGCGCTCGTCGCGCTGGCGCGCGAAGACCTCGTCGCGCGCGAGACCGATCGCTACGTCGTCGTCGACTCGCTGCTGCGGGAGTGGGTTGCGCGCCAGACATTCTGAAGCCCAACTGTAGGCGATCGACGAGTCGGCCGCTGGAACGTCGCTTGCTGACGAGTGCCGCGTGAGGGCGATCCTTACCACAGCGGTGATTGCGCTCATCGCGATCGGTCGTGCCCATCCGGCGCAGGCGCAGACCGAAACCCGCCTCGCATTCGGAGCCGACTTCCTGGTTGCCGCGAGCGATCGGTCGTCCGGACAGGATCGCGCGGAATCGGTGTTCACGGTCGAGCCGCTCTGGCGGTTCGGCGACTTCCAGCCCGGGTGGGGACCTCACTTCGGCCTGAACTGGTATGCGGTGGACATTCAACGACTGGTGGGTGGAACCGCGGTCACCCTCGGCGAAGTGCACATCCGTCCGATTATGGGTGGTTACGGTTACACGTGGGTACGAGGGAAGAACACGATCTCCACCAACGTGCTCGCCGGTTACGCGTTCTCCTCGATGAGCCTCGCCGACGGCGCGGCGGCGGCGTATCAATCACGCACGGGGGTCGGCGTGAGCGATGCTGATGCGTCGAACACGTTCGTCGTCCGGCCGGAGATCGACATCTGGCACGACATCAACAGGCTGTTCGGTCTCAACCTGAACATCGGCTACATGGTTGCGCGTCCCGATATCACGGTCACGACGACCGCCGGCATCGACAAACGAACTGCGCGCGCCGACCAGTTCCAGGTCAGGGTCGGCCTCGTCTATTCGATCTTCTGAATTGAGACGTCCGCCCTGAAAGGGCGGACCTACACGTGAAAAGGCCACGCGCGGGTCTACCCGTGTAGGGCCATCCTTTCAGGGTGGCCATGGCCATCAATACGCGACCAGCTTCCTCAGCGCGGCCGCGATCGTGTCGGGGTTCGGCAGGTTCGCCGCCTCCAGGATGTGCGAGAACGGCGGATGCGTGTCGGGATAGGTGACGCGCATCACCGGCGCGTCGAGGTGGCCGAACCGCTCTTCCATCAGAAGCGCCGAAATCTCGGCGCCGATGCCAAGCGTCTTCACGTCTTCGTGCACGATCAACGCGCGGT
>DATFWL010000218.1:0-4305 GCA_035259385.1 Vicinamibacterales bacterium
GGGACTCAGTCGGTCCAACGCCGCGCCGAGCGCGCGCGCCCCCAGGCGCGAGGCGCCGAACGTCAACGCCGAGTCGCTGGCGAGCCGATCGCCCAGCGCGTACGCCATTCCCCAGATGACGGGCGCACGGCGCAGAAGCACTAGGTAGGCCGCGCGCGACACGCGATCGAAGAGCGGAGAGACGAGGTCGCGAAAGTGGTCGATGACGAGTGGCTCGACACCGCGTCGCGACAGCTCCGCGGCGATGCAGCGCGCCGCCTCGTTGTGGCCCGAGCCGTAGGAGGCGGTGAGGATCAGGACGCGATACACCGTCCTATCCTGCCACGATCGGCGATCCAACGGCTCGAACGCGACGCGGGCCCTTGACGAGGCTCGCTCACGAGGTAGATCACGGCTCAGTTGGTCGTGGCGAGCCTATGTTACGTCACCAGCGCCCGCCCGCGAACGTCGTCGTTTACCACGTCGTACCTTCGGGATGGTCCATCGGTATTTTCAGGATGGCGGCGATGGTCCGTACGAACTCCTCGATGCCCACGGGCTTTTGGATGTAGGCAGCCCAGCCGCGGACCTCGGCCGGCGGATATGTTTGATAGAACCCTGTGACCGCGATGACGGGGACCGCGCGGTTCTTGTCCCGCCCCGGCGCGCGCAGCCACGTGAGGAACGCTGCGCCATCCTCGCCGGGCAGCGCGAGATCTGTGACGATAAGGTCCAACTTTGTCGAGCTGACGATTTCTTTGGCCTTCGCGACATTGTCGGTGTCGAAGACTGTTGCACCGCACGCCCGGAGGACCTCGCACAAGAACTGGCGGCTGTCGAGGTCGTCCTCGACGAGGAGCATCATAAGGCGTGAAAAATCGGGCAAGCTCTTCCCGTCGTCCGGGACGTTCATGGCGACCATGGTAGTCATACGGAGGCTGCCGTCCAGCAAATTCTTCCCTTGCCCATCACCACCACATGGTGATGACATTCGACCGCAGTGTCCCTGGACGATTTCGGAGCCATATGTACGACGAAGGAAAAGGCTCGGGACAAGGGCCGATCGGCACGACAACGCTCCCACACGAAAGCAAAACCCGCGCGAAGGCAGGGCGGAAGTCGTCTTCGCGATCGAAGCGTTCCGGGCGTCGGCAACCCGCTACGAAAGAGTGTCGTTCGCGCCGATTGATCGTCTGGCCATCAACCGCTCGGCACGAGTGACTCAGCGCCGCGCGCACATCGGCCGACGAGTTCCGACAGGCGCATCGGAATTGTTTCTGAAGACGTCTCTCAGTGCCGTCGCGCGGCTGCGATGGCGATGTCGGCAGCCTCCTCCGCCTTTAGCACATCGGTATTGATCACCAAGTCGTAGTGCGTGGGCAGCTCCCGCTCGATCCGATAGAAGCGCAGAAAGTAGTCTGCCCGGCTGGCGTCGGAATCCCTCAAGAACTCCACTACGTCGGCCTTGCTGCTGCGCCTGGCTTCTGCGACGCGCTGAGCACGGGTCTCGAACGATGCCGTAATCAGGATACGGAGCACGTCGACGCGGCCCGCGAGCGGGATGCCAGCGGCATGCGCGACAATGACAGCCTGCCCGCGCTCGGCCGTCTGTTGGATGGCCTCGACGATCAGCGCGCGCAGGTCGTCGCGCGTCATGAAGGCCTCCGGAGGCAACATGACCATGCCCGCGGAATCCATCATCGGCACCGTGGCGATGTCGTTGAGGATTCGGTCGAGCACAGTCTTCCGCCGCTCCACGTCGGCCACGAGCTCCGGGTCTACGCCGTGCCGTTCCGCGGCAACTTGAATGATCTCCTCGTCGACGTAGCGGAACCCGAGGCCCTTCGCCACAGCCCGGCCGATGTGGTCGCCACCAGCTCCGATCGCGTGCGAAATCGTCACGATCTGCGTCTTCGGCATTTGTCGTTCCCTCCTTCGCGACAGGCCGCGCGCCGCGGGACTCTACTCGAGCCATGACGGAAGATCAAGGAGAGGAACGGCGTTGGACGAAACACGGCACAGTGAAGAACGCATGGCTGGCCGCCCCGCCCTTTCGGAGTGCGCCGCGGAATACCCGGTTTTGAAGCCGCGAAGCGCTCGGAGCGCTCGTAACGGGCGGCGGTGGCCCGCTGGAACCGCCGTGGCGCCTCTACAGCACCCCCATAAGCATCGGACCGGTAAAGTAGGCGCCCCGATGCTTGGACGGGGTGGCGGGGGCACATGGCGACGATGAGTCGCTCGGGCGTTCCTCGCGACCGGCCTCGTATTGCTGACCGCGCCGCTCGGCGGCTGCGGGCAGATCAGGTGATTGGAGAGTGAATCGGTGGGCATCTCTCGTTTCTTCTACCGTGGCCATCCTGACCTTCGTCGCCGTCTTGCTGCTGCCCGGCGGCGGCGTCGTTGCGCAGACGTTTCCGGGACGCGATTGGCAGAACGCCGATCCCGCAGACGCTGGATGGTCGAAGTCGCGCCTCGAGGCCGCGAGGGAGTTCGCGCAGAAGATCGATTCGACCGGAGTGATGATCGTGCAGGACGGTCGAGTGCTCGCGGCGTGGGGTAACGTCGCGCAGAAGGTGCGCGTGAACTCGATCAGGAAGAGTGTCCTGAGCGGGCTGTACGGCATCGCAGTGACGGACGGTCGGATCGATCTCGAGAAGACGATGCAGGAGCTCGGCATCGATGACAAACCGCCGGCACTCACGGACGGGGAGAAGCAGGCGACGGTCCGCGATCTGCTGATGGCACGGTCGGGCGTGTATCACGAGGCGGCGGCCGAGAACGATCACATGAAGCAGGTGCGACCGGAGCGTGGTAGTCATCGCCACGGCACGTTCTGGTACTACAACAACTGGGATTTCAATGTCCTCGGCACGATATACCGACAACGGACGTCGGAAGACATCTTCGGGGCCGTCGAGGCACGCATCGCGCGTCCGCTCGACATGCAGGATTTCAGCGCGGCCGACGGCAGGTATGTTTACGTGCCGGCGTCGATGCATCCCGCGTATCATATGCACTTCACGACGCGCGATCTCGCGCGCTTCGGCTGGCTCTACTTGAACAACGGACGCTGGGGTGATCGACAGGTCGTGCCCGAAGCGTGGGTGCGCGAGAGCACAAAGCCGCTCTCGGATTCGCCTGGCGGCCCGTCCTATGGATATCTGTGGTGGGCCTACAAGAAGGACGTCGTACTCGGCGTGAGGGTGCCGTCCACTGGGATCGTCGCGGCACGCGGCAGCAACGGCCAGTACCTCTTCATCGTGCGGGACCGTCACCTGGTGATCGCCCATCTACACACGAAGGGCACGCGCGATCAGGACGTCGGGCAGCTACTCGAACGTATCATGATGGCCGCGCCGGCGCGGTATCGCGCGCTGCCGAAGTGAGCGTCAGCGCAGTGTGCCACAACGCTGGCCGCCAAAGCCCTCGGCCTCACCATTCCGCCGTCGGTGCTGGCCCGAGCGGACGAGATCATCGAATAGTGGATCCGCTTAGGGCTCTTCCATGTGCTTCGACTTGAGACCGACCACCGACGACGTGCGATCCGGTGACTGTCACTGACTGTCACAAGGACGCGCAGCGCGCTGCGTCGGGCTGACCCGCTTATCTCCTATCGGCCCGGCCGACGAAAGACACTCGCAGAGCCGCAAAAAATCACCGGGCCGTGCCGAGCCGGTATAGGCGCATCGATCTGCTGCACCATTCCTCGCGATCGTGCTAGTTTCGTCGGGCCGTCCTGACGGCGGAGCGAATCCATTTCGGATTGCGGCGCGAAGACGAGGGAGGGTCGGCATTCCTATGAGCGGGATTCTGCGAGCCTGGTCCCTGGCGGCACTGTGTCTGTTCACCACTGCGGGTATCAGCGCCGATGCTGCCGAGACCCTTCGTGGTCTGACGGTGCGGGCGGCGGGCCGCCATCGGCCTGTCATCATCCGTCACGTCCGCGAGGGCGCGGCGTCGAGCTCCAACTGGAGCGGCTACGCGGTCACGGGCTCGAAGGGCTCCGTGCGAGATGTTACCGGCTCGTGGGTCGTGCCGTCGGTCACCTGCGACAGCGGGACGGAGTATTCATCGTTCTGGGTCGGCATCGACGGGTTCAACTCCAACACCGTCGAGCAGATCGGGACCGACTCCGATTGTCACGGCGGCGCGCCTGCGTACTACGCGTGGTTCGAGTTCTATCCCCACCCAATGTTCACGATCAACAATCTGCCGGTTCAGCCGGGCGACCTGATGTCGGCGAATGTCCACTACGATCCGAGTTCGCGACAATTTACGGTCACGATCACGAATGAGACCGCTCACCAGTCGTTCAGTACGAGTACG
>DATFWL010000219.1:0-4141 GCA_035259385.1 Vicinamibacterales bacterium
TCGCTTGAGTGAGTCAATGGTCACGCGTCCGCAAAGTCCACATGAGGACGTCGTCGTGATGTTTCGTTTCATGTCGAGGCGTGTCCTGAGCGACGTCACGGCCTCGCCCATCAGAAACACGTTGACGACATTGTGGACCTCGGGAGTCGCCGGATGACGACAGTGTTCGATCGCGCCGATGTCGTCTGCGTCCCGAATCAGGCCCTCGGCGAGGAGGAATCCGGCCGCGAGAGCGCGATCGTCGCCAGGCGTCCGCATGACAACGGCGAACGGCCTGCCCTGCAGCCGGATTTCGAGCGGCTCCTCGACAACAGCCGAATCCAACTCGGGTCCCGCGCGGCCGACCCGTATGACGGCGATATTCCGTACCATGGCCGTCGACGATACGGAGCCGGGCTCGTGCATCGCTACACCGGAAGGTTCGTGCCGCTGGTGACATTGAGCGTCGTCGCAAACGTGAGGTACATCAGCCAGGCGCCGGTAGTAAGGCGCGACATGCCCAGCGCTCGTTCTCCCAATGCATTCAGCGTGTCCGCCTGGGAGTTCGCGCCGTGAATCCGCGTGAACAACCCGGCGAAGAACTCGCTGACATATACGCAGCAGAGGCCCACGAAGACGAGCGCAACCGGCCAATCTCCCGCTTTGAAGAGGACCACGACACCGAGCACGGACAGCAGCAGAAATGCAATGGCCATGAACTCGTTCGGGCGCGGGTCTCCTCCCAGGATTCGACTGAGCCCGAGCGCGAACCAGTGCACCCCGTACGCCGTAAACGCGAGCGCGGTCATGTAAAGCACCGGAGCCCGGAACGAATCAAACCAGGCAAGACCCGCCCACAGATACATGCCCGTCAGGAACTGCATGAACCCCGGCATCGAGATCCCCCAGATGCCAGTGGTGAGATCCACGGCCCGGTTGCGTTCCGGCAGCCTGAACAGCTCCTGTGCTCCGTAAATTAGAAAACCGGTACCGAGGCCAAAAAAGCCTACGGCAATCGGGGCAAACGCCGACTGCGGAAACGCGAACGTGTTCATTGGCCTGCTCCATTCGATCGACCTGCAGTTACTTCCACAACGAGGCGTTTCGTGATCGGCTGCTCGCTCTGGGTGCTGACGTCGGCGATACCGCACAGAACATTCAGCTCGGGCATGTAGCCGGCCGCGCAGCCTGACGGGATCTCGTAGCGCACGGCGCGGTACCCATAGACCGTCCGCTGCGACCCATCCTTCGAGAAGCTCGTGACGTCGACGATGCTGAACTGATCGATTCCGCGCTGGCGCATGTCGCCTTCGTTCATGAAGATCACGGTACGCAGTCCCTTCAGGCCGCGATAGCGATCGTCGTTGGAGTAGATAGTGGTGTTGAACTGATCGTGTGAGCGGATGGTCGTGAGCAGCAAGCGGCCGTCGCCCGGCCGGGGATCCGCCGGAAGCGGCGCGAGTGAGAACTCGGCCCGGCCGGACCGCGTCGTGAACACGCGCTCTCGTGCGGGCTGTGCGATCCGGAATCCGTGTGGGTGGCGCGCGCGAGCGTTGAAGTCCTCAAAACCGTCCAGCACGCGCGCCATCGTGTCGCGGATCCGGTCGTAGCTGTCGGCGTACTCCTGCCACGGCGTCTTGCTGTTGGTCAGCGTCGCGCGCGCCATGCCCGCGAGAATCGCGCATTCGGATAGCAGGTACGGTGACTCGGGCTCCTTCATCCCAAACGATATGTGAACCATCGCCATCGCATCTTCGACGGTGACCCCCTGTAAGCCGCTGGCCTGGACATCTTTGTCGGTACGGCCGAGACACGGCAGGATCAGCGCGTGGCTGCCGTGGACGACGTGGCTACGATTCAGCTTGGTGCTGACCTGCACGGTGAGGTCACATTTCCGCAGCGCCTCCGCGGTGTACGCGAGGTCTGGCGTGGCAAGAGCGAAGTTGCCGCCGAGGGCGACGAAGACCTTCACGTCGCCGCGGTGCATCGCTTCGATCGTCGCCACCGTGCCGAGGCCGCGCTCGTGCGGCGGATCGATCCCACAGACCACCGCCAGACGGTCGAGGAAAGCCGAGTCCGGATGGTGGGTGATGCCACAGGTACGGTTGCCCTGCACGTTGCTGTGGCCCCGAACGGGACACGGGCCCGCGCCCGCGCGGCCGATGTTGCCGCGCAGCAGCAACACGTTGACGATCTCCCGTATCGTATCGACGCCGTGCTCATGCTGGGTAACCCCGAGGCACCACGCGATGATCACGCGCTCCGATCCTAGATACGAGCCCGCGAGCGCACGGATTTCGGCCTCGCTGACACCGGAGCCCTCAACGATCTCGGACCAAGCGGTGGATTCGACGCGGGTGCGATATTCCTCGAACCCGTAGGTGTGTTGCTTGAGAAACTCATGGTCAAGCACCGGTCGATCGTTCTCCGCTTCGAGGACCGCCTTGGCCACGCCGCGGAGGAGGGCCATGTCACCGCCGATTCGTACCTGCACCTTCATCGTTCCCGTTTCGGTCGTGTGAAACGTGGCCATGTCGACGAAATCGTGTGGGACGATGGTGCGCCTTGAAGCCGCTTCGATCAGCGGGTTGATGTGGACGAGCGCGGCGCCGCGGCGGTCGGCCTCGGCGAGCCATGTGAGCATTCGAGGTGCGTTGGTGGCTGCGTTCTCTCCGAGCAGCCAGATCGCATCTGCCTGCTGCCAGTCTCGCAGATCAACTGTGCCCTTGCCGGTGCCGAGCGCAGCCGTCAATGCCCGACCACTCGCTTCGTGACACATGTTCGAGCAGTCCGGCAAGTTGTTCGTCCCGAACTCGCGTACCCAGAGCTGGTACAGGAAAGTTGCCTCGTTGCTGAGCCGACCCGACGTGTAGAACGACGCTTGGTGCGGACTCTTCAGACTCCGAAGCGTATCGCCCACCAGCGCGAACGCGTCGTCCCACGAGATTGGTTCGTACTTGTCGGTGGAGGGGTTGTAGCTGAGTGGCTCGGCGAGCCTTCCTACTGCTTCGAGGTCGTAGTCGCTCCATTCGGCCAACTCGCTCACCGTGTGAGCGGCGAAGAAATCACGATTCGCCTTCGCCGGCGCAAGCTCCCACGCGACATGCTTCACGCCGTTCTCGCAAATATCCAGACGGAGTCCGTCGGGGTCGTCCGGCCATGCGCACCCCGGACAGTCGAAGCCACCGTTCTCGTGATTCATGACGAAGAGCGCACGGAATCCCTCCGTCGGCTCCCCGGCACGCGCGAGCACGCCGGCGACGCTGCGCGCCGCGCCCCATCCGGCCGCAGGATGGTCGTACTCATGTCGAGCGTAATTCTCATCCGGCACCGGGCCGCGACCGAGTGCTGGTTGACCAGGCACTGCGCCGAGCATCCGCTGTTCTCTATTGGTTTCACCGAATCGCGATGACATGGCGAATCATTGCTGATGCTAAATCACGGCCAAGCGTTCCGATCTGAAGTGTCCGCCGGTCCTGTGCGGTATCCCCGCGGAGCCACCTTTAGCAGTCACACTGCGTTTCTGGCCTGTGATCGCGCATTTTCAGGCGTCACGCGAGTTGCCTCTCGATGAAAACGCACACCGGCGCTGAGGTCGCGGCGAAGTCGGTTGTTTGCGATTAAACACGTTCGAAAAGCACACCTGCACGGGGACGCACATCGGCAGGTTCAACGGTCCTTGGTGTCTTGAGCCGCGAGTGTTACGTGTGGATGCTCCAAGCGAACCTACCACCGAGCAAAACTTGCGCACGGCCAGGTTCAACGTGGAAGGAGTACTAGCGTATCGGAAATACGATCGTCCAATCGATCAGAGGTGGCGCGCGTGGTGCAATCCGACGTGCTGGGAGGTTCTCATGAGAACACTTGCGCTCCTTCTCGTCCTGGTCTCGCCGGCGGTCGGATCCGCTCAAACAACGAAGCCCACGATCGTGCTCGTCCATGGTGCATTCGGGGACGGTAGTAGTTGGGCAAAGGTAATTCCGATTCTCCAGAACGATGGGTATTCGGTCATCGCGGTACAGAATCCACTCACATCGTTGTCAGACGACGTCGCAACAACGAAGCGGGTCATCGACGCCCAAAAGGGGCCGGTCGTTCTCGTTGGCCATTCTTACGGCGGCGCGGTGATTACGGCCGCTGCAGCTGGCGCCGCGAATGTAAA
>DATFWL010000220.1:0-9373 GCA_035259385.1 Vicinamibacterales bacterium
GCGGATCCCGATCGTGGATCAAGAAGCGTTTCCCCCTCAGAAAGCCGTCGCCGACATCGGTCAGGTTGCGGCCGATCTGGGTCATCCAGGCGCTGTCGGGCTCCGGCACGATGCCGGCGATGTGGATGCGGCGCGTCGACAGGTCGATGAGGAACAGCACGGCGAACCGCGTCAGCCCGCGACTCGTCCAGACGTCCACCGTAAAGAAATCCGCGGCGGCCAGGACCTCCCACTGCGCCTTCAGGAACTCGGCCCACGTCGTCTTCTTCAGCCGATTCGGCGCAGGTTCCAGGCGCCGTGTTCGCGGAGGACGGTGGCGATCGTGCCTCGGCAGACTTCGTGATTGAGGTTCGCCGAGGCGCCTTGGATCCGTGTGTAGCCCCAGCCACGGTTCTCGGTGGCCATCCGCACGATCAACGCGCGGATCTCGCTCATGACCGGCGGCCGTCCGGGCCCACGACGAGTACTCCCGTCGTATTGCCTGGCGATGAGGGTCGGGTGCCACGCCAGCAACGTGTCCGGCGTCACGATCGTGGCGAACTCCCGCAACAGCCGTCGCCCGAGTATTCGGGCTTTCGCGGCGAGCCGACGGCGCTGGTCGTCGGTGAAGCGCAGCCGCCTGGCTCCGAGCTGTTCACGGAGGACACGGTTCTCTTCCTGAAGATAGTCGATGACCTCGCGCTGCTGCCGGTTGATCCAACCAGCGAGGGCGACCAGGACAAACTGCAGTGGATGCGACAGCGACGGCACGGCGGCGAGCCTATCAGATGCTGAGTTCTTCGAAGCCTTGGACCGCCGTTCCGAGGTAGATCGGGTTTTTGGACACTACGAGGAGCCGCCGATGGCCGGCATTCACTGGGCACGCGGACGTCAGCCCGCGCCGCCATCCAAGTCCCCGAATCTCCTGTATCACGGCGGCCCGGTCATGTACGGGACGCTCGTCGCGCCGATCTTCTGGGGTGCGCGGTGGATGGATTCGGCCTTCGTCAACGACAAGGTCAACGGTCTGCAGACTTTCTACGCCGGTATCGGATCGTCGGGTTACGCGCAGACGAATACGGAGTACACCGATTCGTCGGGTAGGATGAGCGCGTCTGTGTCGCTTGGCGCCGCGAGCTTCGATTTCTCAGACGTGACGGCAAATGGTCAACGAACTGGTCCGATCCTCGCAGAGTGTGCGCGAACATCTCGAACCCTGTTTCCAACGGCTGCTATCCCGTATATGTCGATGTGCCGCGCGGCCACGCTCGATTCTGTGCGTGGCACAGCGCCGGCACTGCTCTAATGGCGTGAACGTACAGTTCGCCGTCTTCTTCAACCTGGCTGGCGACGCCGGGTGCGATCCGGAAGACCCGTCGCAGCTTCACAGCGAGGGCCTTGCCGCGCTCGCCAACGTCAGCGGTCATGAACTCTCCGAGGCGTTGACTGACCCGCGCCTGAATGCATGGCACGACTCGAACGGCGAAAAGAATTCCGACAAGTGTGCATGGTCGTTCGGCACGCGGCTCTTGGCCTTCCACAGCGGCTCGCAGTGGAAGGTGCAGGGCAACTGGTCGAACACGGCGTACACGAACAACACGGGCTATCCAAATCGAAGTGGTCAGAACGGGTGCATCGACGACGGGAATTTCAAGTAAGACTGCGGTCGTGACATTGGACTTGATTCGATAGCATCGACACGGGTTCCAATTGTTGCTGCTGGTCGGACGGCGGAGCGGTTCACGAAGACGGCGACACGTCCTCTCGTTGAACTGAGGCGTCTGATCGCTGACGGACGTCCGTTGTCGAACATTCAGGAGCGTTCCACGGGTAACTGTCGGCAACACGCTTATCGGCGGAGTCGCAAGCCGGCGCTCGACGAGAGACGTCGAATACTTCTTTCGTTTACGGAATCAGACAAGAGGCCACTCGTGTAAGTGGCCTTTTGTCCCAACAACCCCGCTGACGTTCTCTCCTGCGATTTCGCTTTTCGACCTGATTTTTCAGGAATATTCGACGCCGGAAGGAAAGTGGCTGCCAGGAGTCTTAGCGAGGCCAGCGGGATCGGGCGGCATGGTGGCGATTGACGCGGAGCGCTACCTGGAAGGCGAGACGACCCAGCCGTCGGGTTACACGGCTGAGACCGTCTACTTATTAAATCCGGCCGAGCGCCTTCTTGATCAGTGGCTCAACGAGTGCGCGAATCTCGGCCTCGGTCTTCTTGCCACGCGAGAGCGAGATTCCAACCTGCAGAACGTCCTTGCCCTTGCACGCCACGATGGCGCCGTCGCTGCCCGCCGGATTCCATTCCCAGGCCGCCTTGTCGCCCAGGCCCGTGACCGGCTCGACGCGACCTGCCGGGTTGCCAGGCGTCGTCGGCAGCAGAACCGCGCAAGTTCGAAGCGGGTCATCGTGCATGTAGTTGAGGGCTAGCTCGTACTTGTCGGGATCCTCATTGGTGTATCGGCAGTAGGTGTTGTCCTTTTTCTCCGGCTTGACCGGATTTCCAACGACGGCACCGATTTCATCCGACGTCAGCAGCGAGCAGACGTCTTTGCCGGTACTCCGTGCAGACGAAGCGCCAGGTGCGGCAGTGCCGCCTGGCGGTGGGCCGCCGGGCGCTTTGTCACTACAGCCAACGAACACGATGGCTATTAGCAGCAGTGAACGCATGCTGCCAGCATACCGCGAACGTTCGGCGTGGCTGCGGCCATTTCGAAGGACCTCGAGGGCCGTATAAACATGAAAAGCCCTGAAAATTCAGGTACCATCAGCGCGCGGCATTTCATTTCAGACGCCAGGCCGACCAACGGGAGACATCGTATCCGGTGGAGGAGCGTGTAACGACTTGGAACCAAACGCGGGCGCACTCTCTCGGTCATTCTGTGGCGGCGCGGCTCGGCCACACTTGCCGGTGGCCGGATTGCTTCGTTTTTTCGATCGCGTCTCGGTCGGAGAAGGCGCGTTCGGGACGCGCCGCTCCGCCTTACTGCGGCACTCGGTCGGGAGCGCCGTCCCTCACGGGTGGGCGAGCGCCGCGACGGTTGGTTTCGGCGTGCTGCCGGGCAATGGCGTCGTATGCCGGCTTCGGCCGGCCACGGACGTCGAGAAGCCCGAAGGAGTGCCAGGGAGTGATTGGCTCCTGCCAGTTGTACCAGATCGTGAGGGGGATGCCTGACCTGCGATTCGTGTTGAGAGCGCGCAAGAGGTACTCCGCTTGTTTCTCCGCCCAGGCCCTCGACGGCGTAGCCCCACTCGCTCACCACGACCGGAGTGTCACGGTCCGGCGCACGGAGCGCAATTCGGCGGCGCACTTCGTCGTAGAACGCCGCGGCCGCCTCCGGATATGCCGCACCGTACGGATGCACCGAGACGGCGTCGACGATGTCGAGGAGCCCTAAATTGAAGGTCGCACTCAGATACGTGAAGTCGAACGTGTCGCCACCGAGCGAGGGTCCCAGAATCCATGCCCGGGGATCCTCGCGGCGGATCTCGGCCGCCGCCGCTCGAGCGAGCGCGACGTACCCGGCAGGATCCGGCGTCCCCGCCCAGAACCGCGGCACGTTCGGCTCGTTCCAGATTTCCCAGGCGGCGCGCCCGCGGAAATGCCGGGCCGCCGCTCCTCCGAACGCGGCAAAGCCCGCACGGCCGCTTGCCGTCGAAGGCGGCAGTCCGTCCTCGTACAGCCTGTTGCCGTAGTCCAGGATGAACAGGACTCGTATTCCGTGCGGCTCGAACGAATCGAGGAAGCGATCCCAGGTCCGGAAGTCATAACGGCCGGCCTCCGGCTCCGCGGCGCTCCAGGCCAGATCGACGCGAACCCAACCGACCCCCGCCGCCGCCATCATCTCGGCCTGCTTGTCCGCGTCGCGGTAGAACTCGATCGTGACGCCGAAATCGTTGCTGGCGCGCACCGGCGCTCCCGTCAGCAGAATCACGGGCACGGCCGTCAGCAGAATCGCGAGAAAGGGCAATGCAGGACGGATTACAACGTTGCGTGACATCGTGACTCCGTGTGCCGGTCAAATCGGCGCGGTTGTGGTTCGCCAATATTCCGATCGGGGTGGTGAACCACCTGCAAACACCTCGTGGACTGAACGACGTGTCGGTCCAGCGACAGGCTCATGACTGCACGCGGTCAAGCACGCGCGCAAATTGGCTCGCACTGCCGTCGGTCGGGAAGCGACGTTCGGCGCGTATGACGGAAGTGGGCGCTGACGCAGTAAGAGCTGATTGCAAAGGCGAGTGGCGAGGCGGTCACCGCCACCACCTTTGCGCGCTCGTGGATGGTCCTGAAGGTGATGCTGGGCGGGACGCACGCCGAGAGACGACGGCTGGAGCGATGCGTGGTCTGCCGGACATCGCCGCGAGCGATCGCGCCAGCATCGACGTACGCCTTCGCGATGCCAACGATTGACGGTGGCCGGCTGAATCAGCAGCAGCGCTTCTCGCCACCGACGCCACAACCATCTTAAAAACAGCCAGCACAGACGATCAGTTGCGCGGAAACGCCTGTTCGAACGAGCGGAAACGCCGGGTTGGTGACGCAGGGCAAGCGTCTCGATTGAAGATCTAGACGAGTCGCCCGAGCCGATCCGACGGCAGCTGTCGTCCTGATGGCGGCTCGCATCGCCTCTAGCGTGCCGACCGGCAATGACAAGGTCAATAATTTTCGATCCGATGCACAATTTTTGTGCGAATCAGACGGCTACTCAGACAGTTTCCGTTGATCCCACCGAATTGCGTGCGCATTCCCACCGTGTTAGCCTGTCTCGCTCACGAACAATCCGTCGCGCCACCGACCGCCGGAGGATGCCTGCCATGATTTCATCCAAGGACGACCTCAGCGCAAGCGCCAACGACGCGGCGCGCCCCGGCGGCGGCGATCTCGCGAAGGCGGATGCCGGCGGCGCGGCGAGTATCGACAAGGTGCGCGACATCCTGTTCGGCAACCAGGTGCGCGAGTTCGATCGGCGCTTCGCGCGGCTCGAAGATCGCATTGTCAAGGAAGCGGGCGATCTGAAGGAGGAGGTCCGCAGCCGCCTCGCCGCGCTCGAGCAGTACACGAAGACAGAGGTGGAGTCGCTCGCGGATCACATCAAGACGGAGTACAACGGCCGCGTCGGGGCGTACGACGCCGTGTCGCGCGAGATCAAAGAGACCGCGGCCGCGTTCGACCGCCGGGCGACGACGATCGACGAGCAGCTGGCGAAGAGCCAGCGCGAGCTGCGGCAGCAGATCCTCGAGCAGAACCAGCGCCTCACCGACGAGATCCGCCGGAAGATCGACGAGGTGCTCGCGCGGCTGTCGCACGAATCGCGTGAACTGCGCAACGACAAGGCCGATCGCGCGACCCTGGCCGCGCTGCTCAATGAGATGGCCATGCGCCTGACCAACGATCTCCCGCTGCCGGACGCCGAGGACGCCGGCAATGGTTGATGCCAGCGTCGGAGGCGACCCAGAGCGCGCAGCGGATGGCAACGGCAAGGGCCACGCGAACGCCGATGCCACCGATCGCGACAGCTTCTCCGAGCTGCGATCGCTGCTCGTCGGCCCTGAGCGCCGCGAGCTGATGGCCCTGCGGGCGCACCTGCAGGATCCCTCCATCCAGACGCGCGACGTCAGCCGCGTGCTGCCCGACGCGATCGCGCTGCGGGCGACCGATCCCCAGCTGGCCCGAGCGCTCGCGCCCTCGGTCGAATCGGCTGTGACCGCGTCGGTCCGCCGCGATCCGCGGCCGCTCGCCGACGCGCTGTTCCCGGTGATGGGCCCCGCGATCCGCAAGGCAATCGCGCACGCGCTCGCGTCGATGATGGAGTCGCTGAATCGGACGGTCGGACACAGCCTCTCGTGGCGTGCGCTGCAGTGGCGCTGGACGGCGCTCCGCACCGGCAAGCCGTTCGCGGAAATCGTGCTGCTGAACACGCTGGAATACCGAGTCGATCAGGTGTTCCTAATCCACGCGGAAACGGGGTTGCTGCTCGAGCAGGTCTGGGCGGACGCCGGCGCGGCGCGCGACGCCGACCAGGTGTCGGCGATGCTGACCGCGATTCGCGACTTCGTGCGCGACTCGTTCACGACGCGCGATGGCGATACGCTGGACGCGCTTCGCATCGGCGATCTGTCGGTGGTCGTGGAGCAGGGACCGCGCGCGATGCTCGCGGGCGTGGTGCGCGGCACGCCGCCGCGCGAGCTTCAGACAGTGTTCCAGGACGCCGTCGAATGCCTCCACCGCCAGTTCGGCGAAGAGCTGTGTGCGTTCAGCGGCGACGCGGAGCCGTTCGAGCGCGCGCGCCCGATCATGGAAGGCTGCCTGGTGACGCAGTTCCGCGCGGGCCGACCGGCCGCGTCCTACGCGCGCTGGGCAGTCGTCGCGGCGCTGATCGCGGCGGCGCTTGGCGTTTGGGCGTTCGTCGCGTGGCGCGAGCGGCGGCAGTGGACCGCCTACGTCGATCGCCTGCGCGCCGAACCCGGGATCGTGGTGGCGTCCACCGGACGAAGCGGCGGGAAGTACTTCGTCGCGGGTCTGCGCGACGCGCTCGCCACCGATCCGGCCACCCTTGTCGCGGCCGCAGGTCTGCCACACGGTGCGGTCGAGGGGCGCTGGGAGCCGTATCAGAGCCTTCATCCGCGCTTCGTCGTCGAACGCGCGCGCGATCTGCTGCGGCCGCCGCCGGGCGTGACGCTCGAGTATCGTGATGGCGTGCTCGCCGCGACCGGCGCCGCGCCGAATCGATGGATCGTCGAGAGCGAGCGGATCGCGCCGGCGATCGCCGGCGTGCGCCGTTTCGAGTACGCGGGGACGAGTCCACTGGAGCAGCTGCGGACGGTGATCGAAGGCATGTCCGTGCTGTTTCCGAAGGGGCGCTCCGAGATTCCGGCGAGTCAGCACGAACGCCTGCAAGCGATCAGTGCCGCGCTCGGCGAGCTGAGCGACCTGCTACGCGTGCAGAACCGCCGCGCCCGCATCGAGATCACCGGCCACACGGATTCCGACGGCACGGATGCGGAGAACGGGCCGCTGAGCCGCGCGCGGGCGGACGCGATGTTGGCCGTCATTCGTCCCGAGGCGCTCGGCGCGCTCACGTTCAGCACCCGCGGCCTCGGCAGCGACTTCCCGCTCGTGGCTGGCACGACTGAGGTTGACAAGCAGCGCAACCGGCGCGCGGCGTTCCGCGTGTCGTTCGACGATGCGGGCGGACGGAGCAGCCAGCGGTGATCCAGAAAAAGATCTGCATGCTCGGTGGATTCGGCGTCGGCAAGACAAGCCTGGTGTCGCGCTTCGTGCACAGCATCTTCTCCGACAAGTACCTGACGACGGTCGGCGTGAAGATCGAGAAGAAGAGCCTTCAGCTCCCGAATCAGCAGGTCGATCTGATCGTGTGGGACCTGCACGGCGAAGATGAGTTCCAGAAGCTCCGCATGTCGTACCTGCGCGGCTCGGCGGGCTACCTGCTGGTCGTGGACGCCACGCGGCCCTCGACGCTCGACACCGCAATCAGGCTCCACGCGACAGCGCAGTCAGTGATCGGCAGGGTGCCGGTGATGCTGGCTGTCAACAAGTCGGATCTCGAGGCCACGTGGGACCTCGATCAGAATATCGTCGATCAACTCGGCTGTGTCGTGGTCAGGACCAGCGCCAAGACCGGCACGCAGGTTGAGGAGACGTTCCTGGCGCTCGCCAGGGCGATGATTGAAGGATGACATGAGCGACGAGGTGCTGAATACGTTGATGAGCGGGCTCGGCATCGCCGCATTCGAGCGCCGCGTCGACGGATCGTTTGCGGCGGTCTCGCCCGTGCCGACCTGGTTCCAATGGCTGGCTGGCGACGGCACGTTTCCGTTCCTCGGCCACATCCTCGACGCGGCGCGCGACTTCTGGAACTCAGGCGAGCCGAAGCTGCGCGAGTGGGGCCCGTGCTGCGAGGTCGATGAAGCCGGCCACCAGTTCCACTACAAGGTCACGGCTGTCACGATGTCCGGGCGACAATATCTGGTCTTCCAGCTCGACCAGGACAGCGATCAGATGCAGGCGGTGGTGCAGAAGCTGCGCGAACGCGAACTGGTGGACGAACAGGAAGCAGCCGCCGCTGCGGTCGCCGCGCCGTCGCTCAAGGTGGTGCGCGAAGCCGTCGAGGACTTCCGCGCGCTGTTGCGCCGATGGCCGTCGTCGGCCTCGATCCCGCCGCCGCTGGACCTGCTCACAGCGCTGTCGCTCAAATCAGACGAGTTGATCCGGCGTCTCGACGCCTTCCTCACGCGCGCTGCGGCAGGGTGAGAAGGAAGTGTGATCCGCAAGAACCGAACACAGATCGTCGCGGACGCACGCACGATCGTGCAGGTCGCCGCCGACGTCCTGCGCTCCGCAAACCTCGGGCCCGCGAGAATCCCGGCAATCTATCGCCCCGTGCCGAGCACCTTCACGGACATCTCTAACGACGTCGGCGGTGTCAAGAGACACCTTTCCTGTTAGAGCCGCGACAGCGGCTCTCGGCTGCTGCGGCGCCGGCGATACGTTCCCCTGTATCCGTGCGAGGTGTCCACTCCGCAGCGCTCAGTACCTCTCACTACATCATCAGAAACGGCGACATCGACCAAACATCTCTTCGGTCACGAAAGGACCATTATGACTCGTGCGAATTCCCCCAGTGGGGGACGCGGGTCGCCTATTCATTCTGCCGGTCACAGCACGCTGGACCATGTCCGTGGGCAGGCATTCCCGCATCCTGGTGTCACCGCACTGCCGGCCGTGAGGGTGCGCGCCGACAGAATTCCGTGTAATCGATCTGATCACGTAAGAGAATCCACAGTCGGATCCCGAGCTTGCGAGCCGCGGCCACGCGCGCGTTGCCAAATCCCTTTTGTTGGAGTTTGCGTCGATAGAACCGAGCTAACGCGGCATCACGTCGCACGGCGTGAATGGCCGCCTCGCACCAGAGAAACCGGAGCATCGGATTGGCTTGTTTGCTCAGCCTGCTGAGGCGCTGCCGACCGCCGAGCTATCTTTACGGACATTCAGCGGTTTCCTGCGCGAGTTCTCGTCATTTCGGACGGCACGACGCGTCCCCGGGAGAGCCGCGCTGAGTCTGGACACCGCTTTGCCCCTCATACTCAGGGGACAGCGTGCACTGCTTGTCCGGTGATTCCTCTCCGCACGCACGGGCCGCAGGGTTCCGGTCATCGGTTGTCTGCGATCATGCCGCCACGTGGATGCATGGGCATCTTCCACACGCGGCCGATCGGTTGGCCTCAATGCGGGCTCGGCATGCCGCCGCCGCGCGTGCCGTTAGGTCGGCTGGAACCGCGTCGCCTCGGCCGAAATACATTTCGTCAGGTGTCTGTCCGCGAAACGCCGAATGGGGAAGTACCATATTGTGTTCCGCAACGTAGAACT